>JABDJZ010000098.1 GCA_013003255.1 Rhodothermales bacterium | reverse complement strand
GGAGAAGTGTCTCCCCTGTCAAATCCTCTTCGCGAACGATTGGGCGAACGCGCCGACGAACTCGCCCGCCTGTACCACCTCAAGGCCATCGATGAGGTCTGGGCCGAACACCTTGAGTTTGCCGCCGACGTCCGGGAGGGTGTACACCTGGTCCGACTGGGCGGGCTGGATCCCCTTCACGAGTTTCACAAGTCGGTCCGGGAGCACTTCGACGCCTTTCGCAACCGCGTTCAGGAGCGCGTGCAGGAACTGGTCGCAACCAGGGATCCGGATGATCTTCCCGGCCCCTCCTCCACCTGGACCTACCTCATCAATGACCGCGTCGGCGGAGACATGCAGCAGATGCTGTTCGGCTCCGGGTCGACGGCATTCTCGGCCGCGGCCGCGCTCATGACCTGGCCGCTCCTCCTCTACTGGGGCTGGAAGAAACGGCGTCAGAGCCACCACGCGGACGCCTGAGGATCCGCAGGCCTCGCAACAGGTTCTCGGCCCATGGCCGCACCCGATATCCCCTCTGAGCTGACTGAAGTCGCTTCGCATTTTCAGCAGAATGCGCGGACACCGTTCTCGCGACGAGCGGCCACTGCCATCGTCGTGCTCTCGGACGGAACGTTGGTACCGGGAGTCCGGGTAGAGAGTGCATCCTTCCCCCTGACGATACCGGCGGCGCTTAACGCCATCACGACGGCGGTTGCATCCGGCCGAAAGGATATAGTAGGTCTGTATCACCAGGGGGCGGTCCCGCCATCCACTACGGTGCTGGCCGCCGGCTTTGGACTGAGCCCGGCGGCGCAGGGTGGGGTCTGGTCCTCGCCTTCGGGGATGCCTGCTCCGGGCAACGTGATTGATCCGTACATCCGGGCTCCTGAGGAGGGAACGGCAGCAGCCGTCGAAGCGGCCCGGGAAGTAGCCGAGCGGGCCCACATCCCGGAATCGAACTTCCCTGTTGGGGCGGTTCTTCAGACCGAGTCCGGCCGATGGCTCCCCGGGGTCAACGTGGAACACCCGGATTGGGCGAGCATTCTTTGCGCCGAACGAAATGCCCTGGGCACGGCTGTCACCTTCGGCGAACGGAGCCGTTCAATGATGGCTCTTTGCTGCCCCAAGGCGCCCGGCGCCTCGCCCTGCGGCGGATGCCGCCAATTGCTGGCTGAGTTGGCCCCCGGCATCGTCGTATGGATGGACCAGGGGGCGTCTTCGCCGCTTGGAATGACTCCCGCGGAACTCATTCCGCTGGCCTTCTCCGGGGACTCACTCGGATCCTGATTCTTCCCACCTCGCTGCCGCCACATGCTCCTTCAGTTCTTCCTTTTCGCCCTGGGTCTGGGCGTGCTTTATCTGGGAGCGGACTGGCTGGTCAGGGGAGCTTCGGCACTGGCGCTTGACCTGGGAATCCGCCCTCTGATGGTCGGACTGACGGTGGTTGCCCTCGGGACATCGATGCCTGAGCTGCTCTTGAACGTGTTCGCGGTGGTCCAGGGCGTCGACGCCTTGGCCATTGGCAACATCATCGGCTCCAACATTGCCAACATCGGTCTGATTCTCGGGGTGACCGCGTTGGTTCTTCCGCTAACCGTGGCACCGGAAGCGCTCAAGAAGGAATACCCGATGATGCTGGGGGTGACCCTTCTCTTCTGGTTCCTCTCCTGGCAGGGGGCCGGACTGAGCCGAATTGACGGAGCGATCCTGGTCACCTGCCTGGTGGCTTTCATGGTCTACATCCTCAAGACCGCGCGAACCCGGCCACCCGGCTCGGTAGAAATTCCAGTTGCCGATGATTTCGACGCCCCCGAAGCGAGCCCGCTCGCCCGGTTCGCGTCCACCAAGCTGGGACGCGTTACCTACGTGATTATCGGGATGGGCATGCTGGCGCTCGGTGCAGAGCTGATGGTCTCCTCGGCTGTCGATATCGGGGACCGGCTGGGCATCCATCCGGGCGTGATCGGGCTGACCGCGGTCGCCATCGGCACCAGCCTTCCGGAGTTGGCCGCATCACTGGTCTGCGCCCTGCGTGGCGAGGCAGACATGTCGGTTGGCAACGTGCTGGGAAGCAACATGCTGAACATCATCTTTGTGGTCGGTCTGGTGGCTATGATCCAGCCGATGGCGGTCGAGCAGGAGGCGCTGGACATCCACTTTCCGGTCATGGTAGGCTTCACCCTGCTGCTGTTCCCCCTTGCCTGGACACGCTTCAGGATCAATCGACCGGAAGGTGCGGTGTTATTGACAGCATTCCTGTCGTACTTCGCGTATCTCCTGTATCCATATCTCTGATCTATGGCTCGTCTGATTCTCCTGTTGCTCATGGTCGGGCTGTCCATCCCGGCCGAGGCCCAAACGCCGACCAGGTACTGGGTCTTCTTTACGGACAAGACGGATGTGGCTTCCAAGGATCGCGTAGCGCCGATCACTGAACGGGCACTCGTTCGAAGGGCAAGGCGGGCGGATAGGGTCCCCTCCAATCTGGATCGCCCGGTCTCCAGCACCTATGTCCACACGCTGACGGATCTCGGCGTTGAGATTCGGGTCCAGAGCCGCTGGCTCAACGCGGTATCGGCGCCTCTGACCGCGGAACAGCTGGAGGAGGTCGAGGCACTTCCATTCGTCCGCGGTGTGCAGCCGGTCGGGGTGCTGTTGGCTCCGGAAGGGAGCCCTGCATCAGGAACTCAGTTCGGCCCGGCACAGCCGCCGGGCGCCCCGGCCCTTCGACTCGACTACGGGGACTCCTTCACGCAGCTCAATTTCGTGAATGCGCTTCCCGGACTGGAGTCCGGACTCAGCGGTGCCGGTGTGAGACTGGGCATCATTGACACCGGCGTCGGCGACCTCAGTCAGGCAGCTGTGGCCCCGATTGTGAACTCGGGACGGCTCATCGGGCAGGAGGATTTCACCGGTTTCCCCGATGACGGAAGCCGTCACGGCCTGGCGGTTCTCAGCATCGCCGCCGGATTTGACGAAGGAGACTTGATCGGTCCCGCGTACGGCGCCGAGATCCTTCTGGCCCGCACCGAATACACGCCCACCGAGACCAACCAGGAAGAGGACAACTTCGTGGCGGGAATCGAGTGGATGGAAAGCGAAGGCGTCGATGTGGTGAACATCTCCCTGGGGTACTCTCGGTTTGACCCCGATCAGAGCTCCTACGTCTATGCCGACATGGACGGCGATACGCCCCTTACCACTCGCGCCGCCGACCTCGCCGCCAAGCTGGGCGTGACCGTGGTTAACAGCGCAGGCAATGAGGGCAGCTCATCCTGGTTCTACATCACCTCCCCCGCCGATGGTGACTCCGTGATTACGGTTGGCGCGGTGGATGCCCAGGATCAGGCTGCGAGCTTTTCAGGGCACGGCCCCACAGCGGATGGACGGATCAAGCCCGACGTGACCGCTCAGGGCGTATTCGTCCGGTACGCCTCAAGAACCGGATACTCGCACGGGAACGGCACCTCATTCTCGGCCCCCATGGTGGCGGCCATCGCAACTCAGATGCTGGAGGTGAACGCGGATCTGAAGCCGATGGACATCCTCGATATTCTGAAAGCCACCACCTACGATTCGCAGAACCCCGACTTTGTCGCGGACAATACCCGGGGCTGGGGGCGTGTCAACGCTGAGGCTGCCCTGGCCCTGGCGGCTACCTACTCGACCGCTTCCGACAGTTCCGATCTGCCGTCATCCTTGTCCGCTCAAGTCTATCCAAATCCGGCCTCTGGACCCGCCACGCTTGTGTTGAACCTCGATGTTGCATCCCCGGCAGAGGTCGAGGTCTTTGACCTCCTGGGCCGCCGGGTCGGCCGCCTGGACTTCTCGCGCCTGAACGCCGGACGCCACTTGCTGGATCTCCCCATGCCAGCTGGCGCAGTAGGCTGGTACGGATACCGTGTCACTGCCGGTGGAAGCACCGTCCACGGCACACTCACGGTGATTCGATAAATGTCTCTCACCTTCGGACTGTCCCCCTGGATTCTCATCGGCCTCGGTCTGCTGGCTGCTGCCGGAGCGGTGTGGCTGTATCGCGGTACCGTTCCCCGCGTGGAGGGTCTGGGCCGTGCAGTTATGTCAGGACTCCGCTTCCTCAGTCTGGGCATCCTGATTTTTCTGCTCGTCGAGCCCCTGCTGACGCGAACCGTCGAGGAATCAGATCCACCGGTTATTGCCGTCCTTGTTGACGATTCCCAGAGTCTGGCCGTGGCTTCGGCGGATTCAGCCAGCGCGGCTGCCGCGGCCACAACACTGGTGGAGACCCTGAGAAGCGGGCTTCCGGATGCAGACCTCCGGTTCTACGCCTTCGGGGCGCGCGCCGGCGCAGTGGCCTCACTTGCCGACGCAGACTCGGGTCGGTTCTCGCAAGGAAGAACCGACATTGCCGTCGCCTTGAGGACGGCCGCGGCCGACCTTGAAGATGACAACCTCCAGGCCGTGGTCCTGTTGTCTGACGGACGCTACAACACGGGCCAGAACCCACTGCACACAGCGGACCGGTATCCGGTACCCATCCACACGGTGACGCTCGGCGATACCACCTCGCGCAGGGATGTACAGGTCCGCCGCGTGCTGACCAACGAGATTGCCTACAGAGACGTGGCCCTCCCGATGGAAGTGGGCATTCGACACGACGGGTTCGGCGGACAGCGCGTCACCGTCCGGGTGCAGAGTCAGGGACAAGTCCTGGACCAGGAGACGCTTGTCCTTCCGGTTCAGGCGGGCGAAACCGCTGTCCAACTGGAGGTCGTTCCCGACACCACAGGGCTTGTCCGATACCAGGTGTCCGTCTCGCGATCCCGGGACGAGTTTACCTACCGCAACAACGTTCAGAACGTCACGGTCCGTGTCCTGGAGTCCCGGCAACGCATCCTGGTCGTGGCGGGCGCCCCCGACCCGGACCTGACCGCCCTCCGCATGGCCCTCTCGGAGGACGATGCCATGGAGATGGACGTGTTTGTCCGAAGCCGATCCGGCGGGTACTTCCAGGGTCCTCTGCCCGACCCATCCGACTACGACCTTGTTGTTCTGCAGGGATACCCCAGCACGGGAACGTCCGTGGCCGATCTGGACCGCATCGCATCGGCCGCACGCAACAACGTCCCCATGCTGTTCCTGCTGGGACATACCACCGATCTCCGGCTCATGCAGCGGCTCGGACCGGTGCTGCCGGTTCAGCCCCGCGTGGTACGCACCGGGCGGACCGAAGGCGTCCTGACACTGACAGCGGCCGGCTCCCGACACCCGGTTTTCGCCCTTTCCACGGACCTTCCCTCCGATGCGTGGACCTCCCTCCCCCCGCTGACGGTCACCGATGCCACCTGGCAATCGGCACCCGACGCCACCGTGCTGGCCACGGCCTCCATCCGGGGCGTCCCGCTGGACGATCCTCTGGTTGTGCTCCGGCGCAGATCTGGAGCCCGCTCCGTGGCGGTGCTTGCCTACGGCGTCTGGCGCTGGAACAACCTGCCCGCGAGTCTTGAGCTGTATGACCCGGTCTGGCCGGGTCTGGCCTCCAACTTCGTGCAATGGCTGGTGGCTCCAGAGGACGACCGCCCGGTCCGGGTGCGGCCTGCGCAGACCGTGTTTGAGGGAGGAGAACGCGTTCAGTTCTTCGGCCAGGTGTATGACGAGAGCGCGCAGCCCGTCAGCGGCGCCACCGTAGACATCGACGTCCGCACTCCGGACGGGACGGTGCTCCCGTTCGCGATGCGCTCCATTGGCTCCGGACGCTATCGGGCCGATGCCGGCGCCCTCCCGGAAGGCACCTATTCGTACACGGTCGCTGCCCTGCAGGACAACGAGGAACTCGGTCGGGACCAGGGGACATTTTCCGTGGGCGCACTGGCACTCGAGTTTCGGGACACCCAGGCCGATGCCGCACTGATGCGCCAGCTTGCGCTGCGGTCAGGTGGTCAGACCGTATTTCCTGATCAGGTTTCGAACATCCCGGCTGCACTGAGAGAAGGCGGGGACCTCACCCCACGCCTGCGCCTGGAAGCATCATCCATTCGGCTATGGCACCGCAGCCCGTTCCTGGCACTGGTTTTGGTGCTCCTTACCGTTGAGTGGTTTTTGAGAAAGCGACGCGGCCTGGTTTGAGCCAACCGGAGTGATCACGTTGCGCCCTATATTCCGCGCCTAATCGTCCGTATATGACTGCAGCAGAGGCACTGGTAGAAACCGTCGACTCCGTCGAAGTCCCTGAGGATCTCGATTCATCGAGTTCCTCGTTCGAGGAATTCCTTGTCGCGGTCAGACGCCATCTCCACCAGAATCCTGAGTTGGGGCTGCACGAATTCAAGACCTCCCGCTTCATTCGCGAGGTACTCGAGCGTCACGGTCTCGAGGTGCACGGCCCCCTGGCGAGAACGGGCCTGTATGTAGACATTCTGGGAGACCTCCCCGGACCGCTGCTGGCCTACCGCGCAGACATCGATGCCCTGCCCATTCACGATGCGAAGACGGTCGAGTACCGTTCGCAGAATGATGGGGTTGCGCACCTTTGTGGACACGATGCCCACACGACCATCGCCATCGCGACGGCACTGCTCCTGAACGAGCATCGTCACGAAATGCGAGGCGGCGTCCGGGTGTTTTTCCAGCCGAACGAGGAAGGCATCCCCAGCGGGTCCCCACTCATGATTCGGGACGGGGTCATGGAAGGCGTGTCGGAGGTGTTTGCATCCCACGTGGACCCGACCGTGACCGTGGGACGCTTCGGTCTGATTACCGGTGCGGCCACGGCCTCGGCAGACCGGTTCCGCGTCGTGATCTCGGCGGCCTCTACAGGCCACTCAGCGCGGCCGCACCAGAGCGTGGACACGGTCTGGGTGGCCAACCAGATCATGTCGACCATCTATCAGGTGGTTGGCCGACGAACCGACGCCCGAAACGGGACCGTCATCGCTATCTGCCGACTGCGAGCTGGCGATGCCTACAACGTCATTCCCCAGGAAGTGGAGTTCGGCGGGACCTTCCGGTGCACCGTGCACACGGATCGCGCCCTGGTTCGTGACCTTATCACCGACACGGCGCGGCGCGTAGCTGACCAATTCGGTGCGGCCGTTCAGGTGGACTTCGATCACGGATCTCCGCCGGTAGTGAATAACGGAAAGCTGGTGGAACGCATGCGTCAGGCCGTCCACACGCTGTACGGAGAGGAAGCGGTATTCGATATCCCCGCCCCTTCGATGGGAGCCGAGGACTTTGCCCACTATCTGGACCACGCGCCCGGCATGCTGCTGCGCGTGGGAACGGCATCGGGACCGCAAACCAGCCACGTCCTGCACGACTCCTGCTTCGATATTGACGAGCGTGCCATAGGAATGGCCGCACGCCTGCTGACGAGGATGATGGTCGACGCCTTGGCCGCCTAGGCCGGCACCTCAGCGTCCGGCCCCTCGGCGTCCTCGTCCTCCCGCTCCCAGACTTCAGGGAAGAAGTAGCTGGTGGCCAGCAGCGCAGCTCCGATTCCGACGAAGACCAGGATTCTCCACACGGGATCAAGTCTCGAGAGATCGAACAGCATCAGCTTGCCAACCACCAGGCCGACCGTGGCCATGCCCAAGTAGCGATACCCCTGCTCCCGGGTCCTGAAGCCCATGGCCAACAGTCCGATGGCCAGAATGACCCAGGCCGCTGTAGCGAGGCCGGGCCCCAGCCCGAGGCCTTCTCCGATCGCGGAAAACTCCCGCTCGAGGAATAGCAGGGTCAGTACCCACGCTGCGGCCAACAGGGGGCGTGACCGTTCGGCGAGCCAACCGGCAACAGCAATGCCCGCCACGCCGAGGCCGTCATAGAGGATTTCGGGGCCGGACATTTCCCCTCCCGATGTCATGCGGACGAACAGTGCCAGAGCTCCGATTATGGCCAGTATGCCCCCGGCGACGCGGCTTCCGTCCCAGTCCAGCCTCCGCTGAGTCCACATGGCGGCGGCGGCGAGGACGCCCAGCAGTCCCACGCCCTGCCCATCGGTGAGGACCAGTGCGGCCGCAGCCCACAACGAAAACGCACCCGCCACGAGGCTCACTCTGCGGTACCGCGCCTGTGCCGCCCAGGATTCGGTCCGCTCCTGGGTGACAACAAGCACCAGCGTGTACCCAACCGCCCCAATGAGTGCCAGCAGCCCCGCGGGTACGCGATCCAGCGACCACGCGCCGTAGCTCAGCACCCAGACCAGCAGGGGAAGCGGTGCCGTAAGCAGGAGAATCAGCGCATCCCTCCGGCGTTCCTCGAACAGCGCCTTGCCGGCCAACTCGGCGCTTGGAGGCCGCGCGTGCACCAGTGGCAGGAGTGCGAAGGCTCCCCAGCACGTCAGCGCCGCCAACTGCACCATGGCCTGATCCCAGAAGGGCCGGGAATCATCAATCATCTGGAAGGCCAGAAAGACGACGGCCACAGACAGCAGTGCCGTCCAGGCGTGGGTCAGCAGCCAGCGGGCCCGGTGGTACACCACGGCCGCGGTCAACTGCACCAGAACCAGATATCCCGCCAGCACCGCCACCGAGCCTTGACCCGATGAGAGTAGAAACGGGGTAGCCAGGGCCGCGCTGAGCGCGACGCCGGCCAGAGGCGCGCTCGCGTACCGCAGGCTGGCCGCCAGACAGAGTGCCGAGACAATTGACGCCAGAATCACCGCTACCGTCAGCGGGATGAGCCCGTAGAAGACATGGGCCGAGAACACGGCCACGTAGAGCGCTCCGATCCCCCCACCAAAGAGTACCTGGGAGAGGATGCGGCGACTCGAGAGCTTGACACCGAGGCTCATCAGGATGAACCCTGCCAGTGTGGCCAGGCCAACCCGCACGAGTTCGTTGACCCATCCCTGGTCAATGCCATACTTGACCAGAAACAGGAGTCCACCCAAAAGCAGCGTGATGGCGATTCGTGCCAGGGCTCCCTCTCCGCTGAGGAACTCGATGACCGGACGAAGCGGCTCGATGAGGCTGGTTGCGGTGCTGCGTGCCTGCTGCGGACGCGGCAGCCCCCCGGTGCCGATGGGTTTCCGGCTGGGTGCCTCCAAACGCCGCTCGAGTTCGGCTACCCTCGCTTCCAGTTCTCGAATCCGCTCCTCGGTACTCATTGAACTGCCTGTTTTCCGTTTGCTGACATTACGCGATGCGGGTGATGAGTGCCACCGTTGCACCAAGACAACCTCCGTCCTCTTGATGGAAAAGGATGCTCGCAACGTTGCTGTTCTGCTGCCTCGTGATCAACGAAATCGCGTACGCACCGCCGAATCAGGGCTCCGAGTATGTCGAGCTGTTTAACGCCGGAGCCTCCGTCATCGACCTGGCCGACGCAACACTGTATGACAGCACACGCCGTCCCCGCCCCGTGGTAGACCGCAGCCTTACCCTCAAAGCCGGAGCCTACGTGGTGCTGGTCCAGGACCCGACAGCTTTCGAGGCTTCCTTTCCAGGAGTGCCCTTCCTGCCGGTCTCCGGGTGGCCGACGCTGAACAACACGGGCGATGAGGTCGGTATTTCCGTTGGTGGCGTCGAAGTTGACCTGGTGGCCTACCAACCGGACTGGTCCAACTCGCCGGCGCCCCTGGAGCGCATCGACCCGCAGGGGCCCTCCTCGCATCCGGTAAACTGGACCAGCAGCCCCACGGGCGGGACCCCGGGCGCCATCAATGCCGCCTACCGGCCGGACCGCGATCCGCCCCGGATGATCTACGCGGAACGATTCCTCACCGACAGCCTGCTGGTGGTGTTCTCGGAGCCCGTCGTTCCGGTTGGCGCGGCGGCATTCGGTGCTCGCTCCGTGCGATGGAGCAACGACAGCACCGCCTGGGCGGCGGGATCCCCTCCCGGGCCGGCCCGCGTGCAGGGCGTGGAAGACCTGTTCGGCAACCGCACATCAGAAACTGGGATGGCCACAGTCGGCCTGCCCGAGACCGGGGAGGTTATCATCACCGAACGGCTGCTGAGACCGGTGTCCGACCCGTTCGACGGAGTACCGGACCAGACCCGATTCGTCGAGCTCTGGAACGCCGGCAAGAGGGCCGTCTCGGTCCGAGGGCTTCGCCTACAGGGTGCGGTAC
>JABDJZ010000091.1 GCA_013003255.1 Rhodothermales bacterium | reverse complement strand
CGCTCACGCAGACCGAGTCCTACGCTACCCGCGTCATCACCTTGCCTCTGCATCCACGGATGACCGAGGACGAGGTGGATCGCGTCTGCGATGTCATGCGGCGGGAGCTCTCCGGCGACCGGCCGGGCATTCGCCGCGACCGAACCAAAGGTGGAACCCCCTCAACCGGACAAAAAGCATGAAAGTCGTCGTCACCGGAGCAGCCGGATACATCGGAGCAGCCACTGTTGAACTGTTACTCGGCGATGGCCACGAGGTCATCGGAATCGATTCACTGATGCACGGTGGGCAGAGCCTGATCCACCTGGCCGATCACGAGAATCTCCAGTTTGTCAAGGCGGACGTACGCGATCCGGAAGCGGTGCAGCCGTGGCTGGAAAATGCTGATGCCGTGGTGCACCTGGCCGCCATCGTGGGAGATCCTGCGTGCCGCATGGATCCGGACCACACGCGCTCGGTGAACTATGACGCGTCAGTAGCCCTGCACGGTTGGGCCAAAGCAGCGGGCGTGCCGCGCTTCATCTTTGCCTCGACCTGCTCGAACTACGGCAAGATGGAAGGCGATGGCTTTGTCAACGAAGACTCACCACTGCGCCCGGTCTCTCTCTACGCCGAGACCAAGGTGGCCTTCGAGAAGTACCTGTTTGAGCATTCCACGCCCGAGACCTCGGCCGTGGTGCTGCGCTTTTCCACCGTCTACGGCCACTCGCCGCGGACCCGGTTTGACCTGACCGTCAACGAGTTCACCAAAGACATCGCCAAGGGACGTACGCTGGAGATCTTCGGCGAGCAGTTCTGGCGTCCGTACTGCCACGTGCGCGACCTGGCGCGTTCGGTCTACGCGGGAATCAACTATGATCTCGGTGAGGACACCGCGGATGTCTTCAACGTCGGAGACACGTCCGAGAACTACACCAAGAAGATGATCGTCGAGGCCATCGTCGACCGCTTCCCCAATGCGTCGGTTTCCTATGTCCGCAAGGATGAGGATCCTCGGGATTACCGGGTGAACTTCGACAAGATTCGAGACCGGATGGGTTTCCGAATCACACGGACCGTTCCGCAGGGAGTCGAGGAAATTGCCCGCCTCATTGAGTTCGGACTCATTCAGGACACCGAGGACCAGCAGTTCTACAACATCCCGCCGCGTCGCTACGAAGACACTCCGGCGCAGGCAGACCGCGGACCGGTCAAGCGTCAGGCCAAGGCCAGGCAGCGACGCAGGGTGAAGTAGGCCGTCAGGCCAAGGCCAGGCAGCGAGGCCGGGTGAAGTAGGCCGTCACGCCATCGTCCCCACGCGTTCGAGCGTGAACTCCAGGTCCGGGTTGCCGAATGACGTCCCCACGGCCAGTGCGGCCTGAAGGACGGGCGAGTCGGTCGGGACCGTGCGGGTGCGGTTGGCGACGGAGTCCAGCGGGATACTTGTGATCTGCCCCTCATCCAGCGCAACCATGCGTCCGAACTGGCCATCCTCGACCAGCTTGGCGGCGTAAGATCCAAAGACGGAGGCCAGATTGCGGTCGTAGGCCGTGGGCGTTCCCCCGCGCTGGACGTGCCCGAGGATGGTGGTCCTGACTTCGCTCTTGATATGCTGCTCGAGCCCCAACTGTAGCACGCGTCCAATCCCACCAAGTCGGACCGGGTCCGGACTGTCCTCCAAAGTGCGGTCCACGGTCAGCCCGCCGCCGACTGCCTTGGCACCTTCAGCCACCACAATGATCGTGAAACTGCGCCCGAAGCTCTCCCGGTTGCGGCACACCTTGACCACTTCGGCCAGATCATACTCGTACTCGGGAATGAGAATGACATCGGCACCGCCGGCCACGCCCGCGTGAAGCGCGATCCAGCCTGCATAACGCCCCATGGTCTCAATGATCATCACCCGCTGGTGGCTCTGGGCCGTGGTGTGAAGGCGGTCGATGGCCTCCGTCACGATGGAGACCGCCGTATCGAACCCAAACGTGCGGCTTGTGCCCACGATGTCGTTGTCGATGGTCTTCGGCACCCCGACCACATTGAGTCCACGGGACTGCAGCTTGGCGGAAATCGACATGGTTCCGTCACCGCCGATGGCCACCACGGCGTCGATGCCCAGACTCTTGGTGTACTTGATGACCTCGGCCGATACATCGGCACCCCCGCGCTTGAAATACGAGAACGGGTTCGCCTTGTTGTGGGTGCCGAGAATCGTCCCGCCGAGCGTCAGGATGCCGGATACATCGCCGTAGGCAAGGGGGCGGATCCGCTTCTCGATCAATCCCAGGAATCCGTCTTCGATACCGATGACTTCGGCGTCGTGGCGGAGGATGAGGCTCTTGGTGACGGAACGGATGACGGCGTTCAGCCCGGGGGCGTCGCCGCCTCCGGTAAGCACACCAACGCGAAGTCTCTTGGGCATGAAACAGATGTTTGGGGGTTGGCTCCGACAACGAATGGCCAGCAGTTGGGGTTCGAAGCACAAGCCGGATTGAACGAATTCTTTTGGGGTGGCCTCCTAAATCCCATAATTTCCGGGGCATGCGTCCGTTATATCCCTGCCCACCAGGGTCGGATGCCCCCCTGGCCGCCTCGATTCCCCCTCGCATCTAACGGCTGAAATGAACCCCGTGAACCGGATTGTCCGGAGCCTGTGCCTGTGCGTGACGCTCAGCTGCGTCGGCGCAGGTATGTGGGGTGCCCAGGCGCAACCGCTCCGTTCCCACGCGCCGGACCGCGTCGTCGCCGGGGGCCAGGCCGCACTCTACCTGGAGTGGGAGGGTTTCGGTCGGTTTGAGGGAGGTGTCCTGACGCTGCCCGCTGGCTGGGAGCCCTCCGAGGCCAGACTGGTTCAGGAAGGAGGCCTGGTGCTGGAGCCCCGGCTGTCCCGGATTCGTGGCCAGTCCGGCCGGTTCCAAATACTGCCGCCCACGGCGAGGCCCGGTCACCAAACACTGGTTGTGCGTATCCGGGCTCCTGGACTGCCGGACTTCGGTGAGTGGGAGTTCATGCCGTATCGGGCCGCAGAGCGGGCTCCGGGGTCGATTGACCTGGAGCCGGATGCCGGGCTCAGACAGCGTGGTACCATTGCCTCGACCGACGGCGCCCGCAGCGAAAACAGGGCCCTTCAGTTCACGGCACGGGACCAGGCGCTGCTGCTGGACGCTCGAAGACTACCCAGTTTGTCCGCCGAGCACGCCTTCACGGTTGAGACCTGGTTTCGAACCTCCGTGGCCGATCAGGTGATGCTGTCTACGTGGACGGGCGACGAACGCGATCCCTATGCTCTCGAGGTGGTGCTCGATGCCACGGGTCATGCCGTGTTCTTCCAGGGCCAGGAAGGAGAGCACCGATCGCTTAGATCCCAGTCACCCGTAGCAGACGGCGGTTGGCACCACCTGGCCGTGACGCACGATCCCGAACGGAACTGGAGCCATCTAACCATCGACGGCGTGCAGCAGGATTCGCTCCAACACCGCACGGCACTGCAAGGCCGGCCACCCGACGCACTAGCCGTGGGCGGGCGAGTGGGAAGCGAGGAAGGAGGCGCCTATCTGGGCGACATCGACGAATTGCGAATCTGGGGTTTGGCCAGGTCGCCGACCATGATCCGGAGCACGGTCTATCGGACGCTCAGAACGCCGGCGGCGGGCGCGGCCTTCTTTTCATTTGATGAGGGCATTCCCGCGGCGTTGCGGTTGGGGCGTTCAGGTCCCCGGCCCCGGGACTCAGACCTGTCGTTCCACCGCGGACTCGACGAAATCAATGTGGACCTGGAGGACGGCGCCGTCAGTCTCAGCTGGGCCGCGTTCGTGGCCCAGGGAGACCGTCTACTGGTGGAGCGGTCGCACGATGGGCCACACTACGAGGTAGTGGCCGGATTCGACCGACAGGCGGGTGTGCCCGCTGACGGAGGCCAGTTGCGGTATTTCTACAGGGATGACGTGCGGGAGACGGTCACGTTCTACCGGATTCGGCAGCAACGAGCGGCTGGTGACGATCGCGTGTCTAACGCCATCAAGGTGGGGCGCAACGAGGTCGAGGCTCCACCCAGGCTGGCCCATCTGGACGGCAGCTTTCCCAATCCGTTCAACCCTACCACCTCGATCAGGTACAGTCTGGATGAGGGCCAGGACGTTTCGGTCTCGGTATGGGACCTGTCGGGGCAGTTGGTGCAGACCTTGTGGACCGGATTTCAGGAGGCCGGTGAGTACACCGTATCATTCAGCGCGGATGACCTGCCGAGCGGCACGTACTTCGTGAGACTCCAGTCCCCGGAGGGGATTCAGAGTCATCCAATCCTGCTGATGAAATAGTAGCCGGGCCAGGAGCGCGCCGGTTCGGGACCATGAAAATCACGTACTACGGCCACTCCACCATTGCTCTGGAGGTCAAGGGGACCAAGGTCCTCATTGATCCCTTCATTACCGGAAATCCCCACTGCGACGGCGTGGTCCAGGCGGCTGACCTTTCGCCCGATGTGATTCTTCTTACGCATGCGCATGGCGATCATTGGGGAGATACCGAGTCCATCGTAGCGGCATGTTCGCCGCTGGTCGTGGCCAACCACGAGATTGTCACTTACCTCTCGGAAAAGACCGGTCACGAGAAGGTGCAGGGGATGAACCTGGGCGGGAGTTTCGACATGCCATGGGGCCGGGTCACCCAGACGCTGGCCCGTCATTCTTCCTCCTTTCCGGATGGCACCTATGGAGGTCACCCGAACGGGTATCTGATCGAGTCCGGAGATGACGTGGTCTACGTGGCCGGCGATACCGCTCCTTTTGCAGAAATGGCCTGGCTGGGGGAGGAGTACGACATCGATCTGGCATTTCTGCCTATCGGAGACGTCTACACCATGGGCATTTCGGGTGCCGTGCGATGTGCGAAAATGCTGCGCCCGGCCGTGACCGTACCGGTGCATTTCGACACATTTCCGCCGATCAAGGTGGACGTCTCGCAGTGGGAGGCCCGCATGATCGACGCGGGAATGCGCGCCCAGGTCATGGCACCCGGCGAAACGCTTTCCCTCTAGTTCCGTACCCATCGCACACGCGATGAAGCGGTCCCCACGCAGATTATTCCCGGCGGGCATCTCTGCGATGATGCTCCTGACGGTTGTCCTGGCGACGACGGTCCTGCCTACTGCGGTCAATGCGCAGCGCCCTATTCGGGTATTTGACCCTTTCTACCAGGATGAGATTGCGCGCCGAGGCTTCCACGACCGGTATGCCTTTACGGGAGAACTGATCTACCGGCCAACCGGCCTTCTTAATGACGGCACAACCGGGCCGGCGGGAGACGCTCTTGGCCTCAACCTCAGGGTGCACTACCAGCTTTCCGATTTCCTGGACGCGGGGATGTATCTGGACGCCACCAACTCCGGCATCGGGGGGGCGCCGTCCCTCAGGTGGCTTTCCCTGAAATACTATCGGGCGGATGAGTTCACCGACTATGCCATCCGATTCGCGGTGGACCCCATCGCGCAGGGCATATCGGGGTTTCCGCAGATGGATCTGGCCTTCCTGTACGGATCACCTTCCACGCCCACCGTGCGCACGGACTATGCCATGGGCATTCGCCGCGTACAGATCGGGGTCCAGGAGCTCATGAACGTGACGCCGGAGCCCATAGACCCGGATGATCCCATCGTGACCCCGGCCCCGGACCGGACTGTGGTGCGAACCCAGGCCTTCGGCTGGGAGGTCCACATGTCCGGACGCTACAGCGTGGTGTTCGACCCCGCCGGCTCGAGCCTGTATGTCTCCCTGCTGGGTGAGGGCGGGACCTACGACATGGTGGAGTGGGACGTGGCGACTCCCGAACTCAGGGAGACTTCCGAATTCACCGGAGGCGTCATCTGGGCCAGCACGGGCCTGCAGTTTGACAGGCCCAGCTACCGATTCGGCCCGTACCTCTCAGTGCCCGTGAGCCAATGGGCCCCGCGGTCCGGCGAGTGGCCAAGTCGGCGGACCCGAGTCGGGTTTCGCCTGACGTTCCGCTAGGCGCTTGCTGGTAGGCGTCATCTCCGATACCCACGGATGGTTTCATCCGGGAATACCGAAAGCGCTCGGAGACTGCGATGTCATTCTGCACGCGGGCGATGTGGGAGACCCGGACATTCTGGAGCAGTTGGAGGCGCTGGCCCCGACACGCGCGGTGCCGGGCAACGTGGATGGGCGCTACATCAGGGTGCGATACCCGGTCCACGACAGGTTTATGCTGGATGGCGCCAAATTCTGGATGACCCACATAGCCGGGCATCCGGACAGGTGGCAGGCCGGTCTCGGGCCAATGTTGAAAGAAGACCCTCCCGACGTGTTCATTTGCGGCCACAGTCATATCCTGCGGATAGAACGGGTGGGATCGCTCGGTGGCATGCTGTACCTCAATCCGGGGGCCGCGGGCCGGCAGGGATTCCACCAGGTCAAGTCCTGCGTCCGCCTGCGCCTTGAGCAAGGGAAGGCGGTCGAGGCACAAGTGGTTCATCTGGACGAAAAAGGGGCGATTTGAAGTATGGCTGACGGAGATCTGCACACGCAGCGCACAGAGCGTTTCGATCTGAGGGCGCTGTACGAAACCAGCCGAATACTGAATTCCAGCCTCGAACTGGAGTTTGTCCTGAACAACCTCCTGTTGACGGCGATGAGCAAGCTGCTCGTCATGCGCGGCGTGGCCTTCCTCTTTGACCCGATCGAGGCTCGTTACGCGGCTGCCGCGGTCAAAGGCGTCCGCGGGTTCGAGTCCGGGACCAAACTGGAGATGCCGACCGTGACGCCCGGGTCCCTCATGCAGGGCGACGAGCTGCCGGGACCGTTGAAGGACCTCGGCATGCATCTGGCCATCTCAGTGGCCTATGGGGATCGCATCCTGGGACTGCTGGCCATCGGCAAGAAAGCCCTCGGCCAGGAGTTCGAGAACCGCGAGTTGGAGTTCATCCACTCCCTGGTCAACATGTCGTCGGCCGCGGTGCACAACTCGCTCATGGTCGAGGAGCTCAAGCTGGCCAACCGGGATCTGGACGGCAAAGTCCAGCAGCTCAACACGCTGTTCGACCTGTCGCAGGAGTTTAATGCGACCGTAGACCGGGACCGGCTGGTAAACTTGCTCTCCCTCGGGTTGATGGGGCAGATGCTGGTTTCCAAGCACCTGTTCCTGCTGGGCTCCGAGGAGGAGGATGCCGATGCGCAGGTGATGGAAACCGCACACGGCAAGCGGTACTTCCGCGTGGTAACGGCCAAGGGAATCGGGTCCACCGAGTTGGAGCAACAAACGCTCGATGCCCTATGCGGACTCGAGATGGTTCACCTGCTTGATGAGGCGCCTTCAGCCGAATGGGAGGCTTTTGCAGATCGTGGGCTGGTCCTTGCGATTCCGATCCGGCAGAAAGGGGAGACCTGTGGCATCCTCTGCCTTGGACCGAAGATGACCGGGAAACCCTACGGACCCGATGACATCGAATTTTTGACCTCGCTGGGCAATCTGGCCTTCGTCTCGCTGCAGAACTCCGTACTGGTCGAACAGCAGCTGGAAAAGCAGCGGCTCGAGGAAGAGATGCGCCTCGCCCGACAGATCCAGGAAGGGCTGCAGCCCAAAGACTTGCCGAAGGTCGAGGGTCTTGAGGTTGCCACGCTGGCCATTCCGAGTCGACACGTGGCAGGCGACTACTTTGACGTGGTTGATCTGGAGGACCAGCGTTTTCTGTTGGCCATTGCGGACGTCACCGGAAAGGGAATGCCAGCCTCACTGCTGATGTCCAACCTGCAGGCCGCCCTGCACTCGGTCATTCCGATGGACATCACGCTGGAGGAGGCTACGGCCAACATGAACCGGGTCATCTGCCGCAATACCGGGTTCGACAAGTTCATAACGTTCTTCCACGGCATCTATTCGGTCGCTGACCGCTCCTTCCGTTATGTGAACGCTGGGCACAACCCCCCGATGCTGCTACGCGCGACCGGAGAGATGGAGGAGCTTGAGATTGGAGGCCTGCTTCTCGGCGTTATGCAGGGCATGCCCTACGAAGCCGGAACTACGACGCTCAACCCCGGCGATGTGCTGGCCATCTTTACCGATGGCGTGACGGAGGCCATGAGCCCGGATGGCGAGGAGTGGGAAGAGCCGCGGCTTGAGGCGTGTCTCCGCGAGGTGACCGACAAGAGTGCCCAGGAGATTCTCGATCACGTCAGGCAGGCTGTTCGGGACTGGACAGATGATGCGCCGGTTCTATCGGATGACCTGACAATGATAGTCGTGAAGGCCATCTGAGGTGCCCGCCCGCCGGAGTCCTACTCGCTGGCCGTTTGCGTCGTGCATTCCGCGCAGGGACAAGTGGCCCGAAGCCGCTTCCAGGTGTAGATACCGGCTTCGTGGCCGTCGTCCCAGGTAATCCGAATCGCGTACGTGCCCACCGCGGCAATCATCGGGTTCTCCCAGCGCCGCTGAGGTGGCTGGCGAAAGAGCTCCGGATCGGGCAGCTGCCCCATGTTGGCATGTCCACCC
>JABDJZ010000079.1 GCA_013003255.1 Rhodothermales bacterium | reverse complement strand
TCGCTACAGGGCTTCACGTTCTGGTAGCGCATGACAGGCGCCACTTGGGGCAGGCCCGTCGTGCCCGGGAGGCGGTGACCACATAGGACTGGAGCCCGTCTGGCGCAAACCTGCACGGGATTGGCGCAAAACCGCAGGGCGCCATTGATACGCTTTCATCGGGAAAACCGACTTGGAGGTGAATCAATGACTACGAGTAGACGACACCTGAGCACGCTCTTCATACTGCCGCTCATCTGGCTGGTCATCGCGTGCGATTCGTCGCCGACAGAGCCGCCTGAGGAAGAATGCATGCGAACGGCATCTGACATGGATGTTGGAGGGGTAAGGACGCTCCACTCGTTCAGCGCCGGGGATTCGCCGGAGGGCATTGCGGTGGATTGTGCGGGCAACTTGTACATCGGCGTCCGGAATGGCGTCACATCCCGGGTTGACATCCTCCGTGCAGACGGACAGCAGGAGGTGTATGCCATGCTTCCCGACCAGGGAGAGGGTGGTACTGGTGTGCTTGGCCTTTTGGTCGATGAGGACGGACTCCTCTATGCGGCACACGGCGCCAGGAATGGGGTCGGCGGGATTTACACCATCACCCCGGATCGACAGGTAAACCGGATTGCCGGCTCTGAGGGCATGATGCTCCCAAACTCGGTTGCGCTCTCAGACGATGGTACCCTGTACGCCACGGACAGCTTTGGACCATCGACGGTCTTTGTGCCCGGCGGCGGATGTGAGGTAGCCGGCGACTGCGGATTCCTGTGGCGGCTGGACGAAGACGGGGTGATGCGGCAATGGCTGAGTCATCCGGTGTTTGACTCCTACGAGAATCCTGGAGCACCAATCACGGTTCCGGGACCCAACGGAATCGCGTTCTACCCACCCAGCACACTCTATGTGGCGAATACGTCGGGAGGGATGGTGGTTGCCGTGGACCTGCTTGCTGACGGGACGGGGGCACCAAGAGTTCATGCCCAGAATCTCGGGCTGCTAGCCACGCTGGACGGTATCGCCGTGGACGCCGGCGGCGTGATCTACGGCGTAATGGCGTCGGCGAACGCCGAGGAACTCGGGGCTCCCCCGGTGCCAGCGGTGGCCAGGGTCCTGACGGACGGATCCGTAGAGTCCATGGATGCTGACGTGGCGCAATTTGACACGCCTACCAGCCTGACCTTTGGGGCTGGCGCGCGAGCAGGCACGTCACTCTTCATAGTGAACGCGGCCCTCTTTGGCCCAGGCACAAACGGTCCCGGCGCAGGGGTCGTAGAGATGAATACGGGAGCCGAGGGGCTGATCTTCAACCAGTAACCTCAGCGCCACGTCCGCGTTAGGGCGGCATGCACCTGGTCCGCGACATAGAGGCAGGCCTCCCGGCCCGGGATGGGCGACAGGGGGGCTCGCGGTCGGCGGGGCATGCCAGAGTCCGGCACATTCTGAGTGCGGTGACTACGGTGGCTGTCTGGCTCCTGCTTCCATCACTAGCCGCCGCCCAGATGGCGAGCGTGCCCGAGGTCCGCCTTGAGCTGCAAGGCATCCTGGAATCCCAGCACCAGCTCCAGGGCCAAACGGGGCTCGTGGCCGCGGTGAGGTTTCCGGACGGCTCGATATGGGAAGGCGTGGCCGGATGGGCTGACCCAACCACGGGTGAGGAGCTTCGGGTGGACCACCGCTTCGGGTTCGCCAGCATCACCAAGACCTTCGTGGCCGCGGTCGTACTTCAGCTGGTGGACGAGGGCGTTCTAGATCTGGGGGACTCCGTCGGGGACTTCGCGGGTCCGTTCACCTACGTGAACTCGAGTATTACGATCAGGCAGCTCCTGGGACACACGTCCGGGGTGTACAACTACACCGACCATCCGGACCTGGTGGGCCTCATGCGGCAAGATCTCAACCGGGTCTTTTCGCCGGAAGAGATGCTGGCGTACTTCCTTGAGCCGCCGCTCTATTTTGCCGGATCCGGCGCCTCCTACTCGAACTCGAACTACATCATCCTGCAAATCATCGTCGAGGCCGCCACGGGCAACGCACTCGGCGATGAGATTCGATCCAGGCTCCTCGAACCGCTGAGATTGACGGCGACCACCTTCGGGGGAGACGAGCCGCCCAACGGCGCAGTACCGACCACCTGGTCAGATCTCACCGGAAACGGCAGTCTGGACAACTTCTCGGGCCTCTACTTGGCGGTCTCTCACAACAGTGCCCGGGCGGCTCCGGGCTCCATGTTTTCAACGGTTGCCGACATCGCCAGTTGGGCTCATCACCTCTTCGATCCCACCATGTTTACGGCCCCGACGCGCTCGAACATGTTGGATTGGCATGCTCTGAGTGGCGTGGGCCCGGTATGGACGGGGTATGGTCTGGGAGTCCAGCAGTTCATGTTTGATGGCACGGAGGCCTGGGGGCACTCGGGTTGGATCAGCGGCTCGCGATCCATCATGGTCTATGCGCCGGAGTACGGCTTCAGCGTTGCCGCGGTGGACAATGACGCCACCTCAAGCCACGGCCTCACGGCCCAGGCATTCGTCGAGTATCTGCGAAGCCTGGATTACACAACAACTGCCGTCGAGGAGCCGCCCGGGCTGCACCCGGTTAGCGTCTACCCCAATCCAGTGCGAGTCGGGGGCCAGCTGAGTCTCAGCCGGGAGACGGATGCACGTTTCGAGCTCTACGATCTCCTTGGGCGCCGCGTTTTGGTCAGCTCAGGAGATCAGGAAGCCGTGAGACTGGACGCGACGGCCCCCGGGGTCTACATCTGGCGCCTGGTGGGGACCTCGGAAGGGGGCAGCGGAATTCTGAACGTAAGTCGCTGAAGTACCCCGGCCGCATGGCACGAATCATAGTCAAGATTGGCACAAGCGTCCTCACGGGCGGGGGACTCTCGTTGGATGCTCTCCGCATGCAGGATCTGGCAGACCAGTGCGCGGCGCTGAGGCAGGAGGGTCACCAGGTACTCCTCTGCAGTTCGGGGGCCATTGCGGCGGGACGCGGACGCACGGGTCTCGCCCCCGACGGGCTTCCGGAGCGCCAGATGCTTGCCGCGGTCGGTCAGACAGACCTCATGCAGGCTTGGCAACAGTGCTTCGGGACACACGGCATCGTGGTGGGCCAGCTACTCTTCACGCGAGCGGATGTGGAGGATCGCCGTCGGTATCTGAACGCCCGGGACGCCGTGGAGGCCATGCTGCACCATGGCATTCTGCCCATCGCAAATGAAAACGATGCCGTGGCGACTGCCGAGATCCGGATGGGCGACAACGATGCCCTCTCTGCCCTGCTGGCCGGGCTTTGCGGGGCGGACCTGCTGGTGCTACTGACGGATCAACCGGGGCTGTTCACCTCGGACCCAAGACGGAACGCTGACGCCGAACTTATTCGAACCGTTTCGAAGGTGGACGATGACCTCCGCGCCCGGGCCGGGGGCTCGGGAAGTGGTGTCGGCACGGGAGGCATGGCCACCAAGGTCCTCGCCGCAGAGATCGCAGGGCGTGCGGGCACCGAGGTGGTAGTGGCCTCGGGAACGGCCGAGAACGTGGTGGTTCGAATTGCCGCCGGCGAGTCGGTTGGCACCAGATTCGCGCCAACCGAGAGTCCTCTCGAGCACCGAAAACGCTGGATCCTGACAGGTCCCGCCGCACGCAGTTCGATTCGGGTGGACATAGGCGCTGCTGCTGCGCTCATGGAGCGCGGTCGCAGCTTGCTGCCCGCGGGAGTGACGCATCTCGAGGGCGCATTTGATCGTGGCGACGCGATTCGAGTGCTGGACGCATCAGGTCGTGAGCTGGGTCGCGGCATCATTCGGTATGACAGTCCGGAGCTTGCACAGCTTCTCGGGCGGCAGTCCTCAGAAATAGAAGCCATTCTTGGCTATTCTCGAGGTTCTGCAGTCGTACATCGGAATGATTTCGTGGGACACCCATGACCGTTGATCTTCAGGGCATGGGCCGAGAGGCCCGGAAGGCCGCCAGGCTTCTGGCGCGCACGTCGTCGGATCAGCGCGCTTCCGCCGTTCGAGCCATCGCGGAGGGCCTCTCGTCCAACACGGACAGGATCCTGGCTGCCAACGGGAAGGACTGCGAGCAGGCCACCGACATTGGCCCCGCTCTTCTTGACAGGTTGCGACTGGATGAGGCCCGTCTGACGGCTCTCGCCGACGACACCCGCTCCGTAGCGGACCTCCCGGACCCGGTGGGACAGGTGATGGAGCGCAGGATGCTCGAGAATGGTCTGGACCTGTCTCGCGTACGGGTACCGTTGGGGGTAGTAGGCGTGATCTACGAGGCGCGCCCCAATGTGACCGTGGACATTGCCGCGCTTTGTGTCAGGACCGGGAATGCCTCGATTCTCAGAGGCGGGAAGGAGACGCGTCACACGAATGCCGTCCTGGGTCAGGTAATCTCGGAGGCTCTGGAGTCTCAGGGTCTGCCGGCTGCAGCGGTCCAAGGCATCCCGTCGACCGACCGACGCTATGTCCGTGAACTACTCCGCATGGATCAGCACGTGGACATGATCATTCCGCGAGGGGGGGCAGGACTTCATCGACTCTGCCGGGAGGAGGGAACGATTCCGGTGATCACCGGGGGGATCGGCATCTGCCACGTCTACGTCGACAGCACGGCCGATCTGGAAGCCGCCTACGATATCGTTCACAACGCAAAGACGCAGCGGCCGAGCGTTTGCAACGCGCTGGACACCCTCCTCGTCCACGAGGCTGTTGCTGAACAATTCCTCCCGGGTCTCCCAGCCCGACTTCCCGGCGTCACGCTGCACGCATCTCCGTCAGCGGCGCCCTTTCTGCCAACTGCATCGGCGGCCGAGGACGGAGATTTTGACCGAGAGTGGCTCTCGTTGGATCTCGGCGTGCGGGTAGTCGGCGGACTCGATCAGGCGCTGGATCACATAGCCGAACACAGCTCCGGACACTCGGACGCCATTCTTACGGGCTCCGAGGACCATGCCGAGCGGTTCGTCGCGGAGGTCGACTCCGCCGCCGTCTATGTCAACGCGAGCACGCGGTTTACAGACGGTGGTCAGTTCGGTCTTGGTGCAGAGGTCGCGGTCAGCACCCAGAAGCTGCATGCCCGGGGGCCAATGGGCCTTGAGGCGCTGACCACCTACAAGTGGGTCGGCCGTGGCCAAGGCCTTGTCAGGACGTAGGACACCGAAACGATGCAGTCATTCTTCGACATCAACTACGCGGGTGCACCGTTCGTGCTCTTCGGATCCGCCCACCTCGGGCTGATGGCGTTTGCGGCCCTGGTCGGTGGCCTGCTGATTCGTGCCGGCCGCAGAGCAGGTCCAATCAAGCGCGCCAATCTGCGCAAGGGTTTGGGCTTCTTCTTCCTGATCAATGAGACGGGCACGCATATCTGGAAGCTGAACTACGGGATCTGGGCCGTTGAGGAAACGCTGCCCCTGCAGCTGTGCGGAGCCATGGCCTGGATTTCCGGGGTCGCCCTGCTCGTTGGCTGGGAAAAGGCCTGGCCCATGCTGTACTTCTTCGGTCTGGGCGGTGCCCTTCAGGGCGTTCTGACCCCCGACGCCGGCGTGTACGGCTTCCCGCACTACCAGATGGTGGAGACGGTCATCGTGCACTCTGCACTGGTCATCGGTGGCCTTTGGGTGGTCTTGGTGGAGGGTTACCGTCCCACCTTTCGTCACCTCGTGCTCATCCTGGTTGGACTCAACGCAGCGGCCCTGGTGATGTACTTCGTCAATGTGGGCCTTGGATCGAACTATCTGTTTGTGAACGCCAAGCCGCCCAACGCTTCCATTGTTGACCTGATGCCCGAGTGGCCGTGGTACATCCCGGTTTTGGAAGTCATCGCCATCACGCTGTTCTCACTACTCTACCTGCCGTTTGCGTCATTCTGGAGGCGACTCGTGCCGGCGCGGCAGGGCTTGCCCGGGTAGGCGTTCAGTCACGCTCCAGGTAAAGCTCCTTGGTGACCCGTTTTACTAGCGCCTGATCAGACTGGTAGAGCTTTCCGGCTACCTCGGCTGCCAGATTGCGGTACAGCGTCAAGCCAAGACCGGGGCGGCGGCGGATCAGGACCTCCAGCTCCTCGTGAGGAAGGACGGCCAACTCTACGGGTTCGGATGCCACCGCCGTGGCTGAATGAGGTTGCCGGCCGAGCATGGAGACCTCGCCCAGTACATCGCCACGCTGCACGCTGACCTGAGGAAGGGGAGCGCCACCCATGTGCAGCTCAATCCGGCCCTCCAGCACCAGGTACATGGCCTCACTCGGCTCGCCTTCGTGGAATATGGCGTCCCCGGCCTCGAAACTCTCGAGCCGGCATCGGGCTGCCAGACGCCGGCTCTGGTCCTCAGTCAGGCCGTCGAATAGCCGGACGTGCTCCATGGTCTGCGCTACCATCGGAACGATGTAGCGGCTTTCCAGAGATTCGATTACCTGTCCTGCCACTTCCTGCACCTCAGGCACGAGCGCCAGGGGTCCCCAGTCCAGCGGTCCCTCAACCCGGACCATTTTGACGATGTCGAGGCGCTCCACATGGTGGAACGTCAGTGCCGGGATATAGGCGGCGGGCACAAAGCCGAGTTCGATTAGTGTCCGCTGCATCCTGGGGGCGTAGGCGCTCACGTCGACCTCGAAGTACGCGGTGCCCCATTCTTCGATGCCTCGTTTCACGAGTTCGGACAGCAGGCACCTCACCACGTCATCATCCAGCGGGATGAGTTCGAAGATCCGGATTTGCTTTTCGTGGTCATCACGCATGAAGCCAACCGCGCCCACAATCTCGCCGTTGCGCCGGGCCACGAGGTAGGTAGACCTTCTGGACAACAGCTTGAAGAAGCCGTAGTGCAGGCGAGCGGGGCCGAAGATCTCCCGACCCTTGAGCCGACCGCGCTCGAACCGAAGCAGTTGCGTGTAGCCGTCCTGGTCCATGGCCTGCATGTCGAAGTCACCGACGCAGGGGTAGGCGGGTGCCTCGTCATCCACGATGATATCAGGTACCAATCCGACGTTTCGCAGACATAGCGACGCCAGGGCATGTACCTCGGGGATGATGCGGGGATGATTGCGCCGCAATTGCAGCGCGTTCCCAAGGTGCTTCACCATCAGCACCGCGCTTTCGCGCCACTCCATCAGCAGCTTGCGGGGCTCGAAACCCAGCGGGACGAACCCGTATTTCAGTCCGATCCTTGTGGAGTAGGGGTGGGTGATGCGGGTTTCCGACAGGCAGACCTGGTTACGCCCGGACACGTGGTCCAGTCGCGCCCGCATCAACTGGGAGCCGATGTGGTGGCCCCGCGCATCGGGGTGGACCGTCAATCGGCCGAACTCGCTGATCAAATCCGTATAGGCACCCACCTCCTCGATCACCGAAGAAGTCCCAAGGATCTTCCCCGTGTCGGTGTCTTCCGCCACAAACACGGTGCTGTCATCCGAGAAGATCATCTTCTTGATGAACTTCGGGTCGTAGTAGTGGGGGTATGTGTAGGAGTCTCCGTACGAGGCCCGAAAAACCTCGCAAACCTGGCCGGCATCTTCTTCTATGGCCTTCCGGATTCGGATCATCTCATGAGGCTTTCAGGAGTGCGTTACCTGCAAGGCGAGATCCTGCCATCAGCGCTATTCGGGCGAAGTACTCGGCACCTATGGGGAGGACGTCCTCATCGATGTCGAAGCGGCTCGAGTGCGCCGGAAAACTCTCGCGGCCTTCCACCTGGGCGCCAAACCGGACATAGCACCCGGGGCGCTCCTGCAGATAGAAGCTGAAGTCCTCCGCGCCCATGTTCGGCGTGTGGAGTTCGGTTACGTGCGCCCCGCTGGTTGCAGCGGCGGCTTCGCGCGCCAGGCTGGCCATCGCGGCATCATTGATGACCGGGGGGGCGTGATCGGTGAATTCTACCTCGATGGCGCACTCGTGCAGCAGGGCAATCGAATCCGCCATGCGCTTCAGCGAACGACGCAGGTGCTCACGAACAGACGCTTCCTGGGCCCGGATAGTGCCGGACAGGTAGGCGCGACCGGCGATTACATTGGCCGCCGTGCCTGCTGTGAACCGGCCCACCGACACGACGGACGGGTGCGCGGGATCCACTTCGCGGGAAACGATGGTCTGGAGGCTCATCACCATCAAGCTTCCCACCACGACGGCATCGATGGCCTCGTGTGGTCGGGCTGCGTGAGCTTCCTGGCCGTGTATGGCAATCTCAAACTGGTCCGTGGAGGCATTTACGGTCCCGTCACTCACCACGATGGCACCGGTCGGGTAATGGCGGTCGACGTGTCCGCCAAAAATGCAGGCCACGTCTTTCAGGGCGCCGGCCATGACCATGGCCTCAGCCCCGACCCCAAGCTCCTCAGCAGGCTGAAAAATGAAGCGCACCGGAGCGGGCAGGCCCTCGGTCTTAGCCAGCAGCGCAGCAGCGCCCAGCACCATGGACATGTGCCCATCGTGACCGCATGCGTGCATCACCCCGTCATTGGTGGAGGTGAACGGCAGCCCCGTCTCCTCGTGGATAGGCAACGCGTCCATGTCGGCGCGGAGTGCCACCACCGGCACACCGGCCGGCCCGGGCAGATCAGCGATGATTCCCGTTTCCGTCAGGCGACGATGGGGAATCCCGAGTTCATCCAGCTGCGCCTCGATCCGCGTGGCTGTGCGATGCTCCTTCCAGCTCAGCTCAGGATGTTGGTGGACATCCCGACGAAACGAGACAAGGCGATTGCGGAGGTCCGGATTGACCGTGGGGATGGGCATGAGCAGGTGGGGGCTTTATCCACCTTAATCACGCGCATTGTGCGGGTCGCTCCTGTGGGAATCGTGTAGCGCCTTGCCGGGGGGTTAAGTACCCCGAACCGGGTGGGGGAAACGCCTACACCGGTCCCGAAGGCGCGGAGAATCCAGTAGCCAGCCTGCTCCTACATCCCCGGAGGCGGGTACGTGTAGAAGGCCTGGAAGCCAAGCGGCAACCCGACTGCCCAGTACAACAGCAAGAAGATGGACCAGCAGATCAGGAAGACCACGCTGAATGGCAGCATGAGGCTGGTCAGGGTCCCGATTCCCGTCGACTTGACGTAGCGCTGGCAGTAGACCACCACGAGCGGGAAGTAGGGCATCAGCGGCGTGATGATGTTTGACGACGAGTCGCCCACGCGGTAGGCCGCCTGCGTAAGCTCCGGGCTGATTCCCACCTGCATCAGGATGGGGACGAAGATGGGAGCAAGTAGCGCCCACTTGGCCGAGGCCGAGCCCACGAACAGGTTGACGAAGGCGGTCAGGAATACGATGCCGAAGATGGTCACGGAGCCCGGAAGGGCCAGCGCCTTGAGCGCCGCGGCGCCCTTGACGGCCATCAGAGCCCCAATGTTGGACGTGTTGAACGCGTAGATGAACAGGGCGCAGAAGAACGCCATCACGATGTAGTAGGACATCCCCTCCATGGCCTTGGTCATCGCGTCCACCATGTCCTTGGATTTCTTGAAGGTGCCCGCCACGAAGCCGTAAACCACACCAGGAAGCAGGAAGAGGAGGAAAATCAGCGGGACGATGGACTGCATGATCGGCGCACTGAACGAGTTCAGCGAGCCTTCGGCATCCCGGAAGGGGGAGTCGCCGGGAAGGAGTACCAGCACGAGGATCACCACGCCGGCCAGCATGGTCAGGATGGACCAGCGAAAGGCGCGCCGCTCCTGATCCGATATGGTGTCCATTTCCGGTGCCGCTTCGGCATCGGCGTCCATCGGGGTGGTCCGGTTGAGTCTCGGCTCAATGATCCTGTCGGTGACAAACCACGCCAGACTGATGATGAGGACACTGGAGATGGCGGTGAAGAAGTAGTTGCCGAGTGGGTTCACGAGGACGGCCGGATCCACGATCTGGGCCGCGGGCTGGGTGAACCCCTGGAGCAGCGGGTCCAGCGCGGACGGGAGCGGGTTGGCCGAGAAGCCACCCGATACACCGGCGAAAGCCGCGGCGATACCGGCCAGCGGATGCCGACCGGCCGCATGAAAGATGATTCCGCCCAGTGGAATGACCAGGACGTAGCCGGCGTCAATGGCGCTGTGACTGAGCAGTCCCACCAGCACCACCATCGGCGTCAGCAGGAAAGCGGCCGTCTTGCTCAGCATCAGCTTGATGCTGGTCGTGAAGAACCCGGCCTCGTCGGCAACACCGACGCCCAGCATGGCGACCAGCACCACGCCCAGCGGCGCGAATCCGGTAAAGATGGTCACCATGTTCGAAAGGAACGTGGCCATCGCCGCGCCGGTCAGCAGGTTGTTAACCCGGATGGGTTCTCCGCTTCGGGGATCGATGTCCGCGAATTCCACGCCCGCCAGAAGCGCGGAGAAGATCCAGACGATGAACATCGAGATGAGGAACAGCATCGAGGGGTCGGGCAGCTTGTTGCCGATGCGCTCGACGCTACCAAGGACCCTGTTGACGAATCCGGACTTCTGCTCTGCGGTGGCTTCCATTGGGGGGAGTCGTTGTGGTGCGCCAAAGGTACTTGAAATTCGGTATCGGTTCCGGCGTGGTAGCTCCGGCGGCCGAGGTTGCGCTTGGCGGGGTGCGTCGAGCGCAAGACGCAAGCTTGCCCCAACCCCGATCCCCGTCGTTGTTTGACCTTCCAAAACCTGAACTGCGATGCGCTCTCTCCTCACGCTGCTCCTTCTCCCGCTGATCACTCTTGGTTGCGCGGATCGCCCTGCGGATTCGGAATCTCCCCCTGCGACGGTGGCTCCGGCACCAACCGCAGACACCCAGCTTCCTCCGGCGGTCCTGGGGCAGGGCGGTGACCTGGAGGGGATGGACCTCAACTACATGGAAGGAGACGCTGCCACCACGGGATACCTGGCGGTGCCCGAGGGCGATGGCCCGTTCCCGGCGCTGGTCATCATCCACGAGTGGAACGGACTCACGGACCGCGTCCGCCAGGTGGCTGACGACTTCGCAGCCGAGGGGTACGTGACGTTGGCTGCGGACCTGTACGGTGGACGGACCGGGGCAGATCGGGACGAAAACATGGCGCTGGTGCGCGAGGCCAGAGGCAACATGCCGGCCGTGATCGAGAACCTGAATGCGGCCGTGAGCTACCTCCGCGACCGTGGTGACACCACGGGCCGGGTCGGTGCGATGGGATGGTGCTTCGGCGGTGGGATCGCGCTCTCCTTCGGGCTGGACGGCGACGACCACGAGGCCACCGCCATCTTCTACGGGCAACTGGTCGATGACCCGGACCGTCTCGCCACGATGGACCACGA
>JABDJZ010000067.1 GCA_013003255.1 Rhodothermales bacterium | reverse complement strand
CGTGACCACCGTGCTCGCCGGCTCCCGGGCCCAGGTCCACGACAAAGTCGGCCTCCTCGATCATCTCCCGGTCATGCTCCACCACAAGGACGGAATTCTCCAGATCACGCAGCCGCTTGAGGGACGCGATGAGTCGGGCGTTGTCGCGGGGATGCAGTCCAATGGAGGGTTCGTCCAGAACGTAGAGCACGCCGGTCAATTGGGTGCCGATCTGCGTGGCCAGCCGTATGCGCTGGGACTCGCCGCCCGACAGCGTCCGCGCGGTGCGGTCCAGGCTCAGGTAGCCCACCCCGACATCCAGCAGGAAGTCCAGTCGCTCACAAATTTCCTTGACGATCTGGCGGGCAATGACCCACTGCCGCTCTCCCCACTCCACTGTGTCGAAGTGGGCGCGCAGCGACCCCAGGTCCATGCGGGCCATCTCCGCGATGTTCTTGGTGCCGACGCGGAACGAGAGGCTCTCCGGCTTCAGACGCCCGCCGCCACAGGCCGAGCAGTCCCTTCGCCGCATGAAGGCTTCCGCCCACTTCCGTGAGGTGGCCGAAGAGGTCTGTTCGTACGTGTGCCAGATGTGTCCGTGCACGCCCGTGAACCGGTGCTTGTAGCGCACTTCCCGGTTCTTGTACCGGTACACGATGTCGAACTGCTCCTCGCCCGCACCATCCAGAATTACTTCCTTCTGGCGATCGGTCAGGTCAGCGAACGGCGTCTCAAAGTCGAAACCGTAGGCCTCTGCCACCGCGTTGAGCTGGCTGAAGATCCAGACGTCCCGGGGCTTGCCGAGCGGGGCCAGCGTCCCTTCGGCGATGGTCTTCCGGCCGTTGGGCACGATCAGCTCGGGATCGAGCTCGCTGCGAACGCCCAGGCCGTTGCACTCCGGACAGGCCCCGTACGGTGAGTTGAACGAGAAGGTATTGGGCGAGGGGTCATCATAGGAGATCCCATCCTCCGGGCTGAACAGGTGCCTGCTGAAGAGCCGGTCACCTTCTTCAGTCGGTCCACCGACCACGGATGCGATGAGGGTGCCGCCGCCCATGCCCAGCGCCGTCTCCACCGAGCGCGAAACCCGGGTCCGGACATCCTCCTTCACCACAATCCGGTCCACCACGATCTCGATGTCGTGCGTCTTGTAGCGGTCCACCTTCATCCCGGCGGTGATCTCCAGAAGCTCCCCGTCCACTCGGACCCGCTCAAAACCCTGTCGCCCCACCTGCTGGAACAGCTCTCGGTAGTGGCCCTTCCTGCCCTTTACCACCGGCGCCAACAGGATGACGCGCGTGCCCTCGGGGAGGGCCATGATGCCATCGACGATCTCCTCGTCGGTCTGCTTGCGCATCGGGCTACCCGAGAGGTAGGAGTACGCCGTGGACGCACGCGCAAAGAGCAGGCGCATGAAGTCGTAGATCTCCGTTACCGTACCCACCGTTGATCGCGGGTTGCGGCTGACGGTTTTCTGCTCGATGGCAATCACGGGGGACAGCCCATCGATGTGGTCCACCTCGGGGCGCTCCATCATGCCCAGGAACTGCCGGGCATACGCGGAGAGGCTCTCCATGTACCGGCGCTGTCCCTCCGCGTAGATGGTGTCGAAGGCCAGCGAGCTCTTGCCGGAGCCCGAGAGGCCGGTAATCACCACAAGCTGATTCCGCGGAATCTCCAGGTCGATGTTCTGGAGGTTGTGCTCACGAGCACCCCGTATGACGATGCGGTCTTCCATGTGGGCTGAGGCCCGGGAAATGGCGGCTGGACAGAATGCACTGGTACCGGAGCCGGTGCCAATCGTTTCGAGCGTTCGGCTCAAAAAAGCCGTCACACATGTGTGCTGTGGCCATGAAAAAGGGGTGACTGCCCGCGGCAATCACCCCTTTCCAAGAATCACTGTAGATCGGTCTAGAACTCCTCGGGGGCCTCGGTGGCCTCGCGGTAGTAGATCTCGTTGTTCAGGAACTGGTCAATGGCCGCCTCGGTGGGCTCGGCACGGACCTCGTACTCCAGCGAAATGCGAGACTGCTCTTCCTGGAAGCGAGGATCCTCAAGCTCCTGGTCGAAGCCTTCGAAGTAGGCCAGCTTCTCATCAAGCTCAGCTTTGGTGTGCATGGCCACCTGGCGTGCACGCTTGGCGAGTATGGCGACGGTCTCATACATGTTGCCGGTTCGCGCGGCAAGCTGATCGACATCGACGGTCTTGATAGCCATAGGTCCTGCAATCGTCTGGTTGGGTTGCCCTACATTCATGGGCAGCATCATTGCATGCCACGAGGCCCCTGCTGTTTCTAGCATCGCAGAAACTTCACAACCTATGAGTCCACAACCATCCAGACGACGATTCGGCACGTCCTCACTGGTTGTAGCTGCTTTCGTGGGGCCCGGGACGGTTCTCACCTGCGCGACGGCGGGTGTGCGTTTTGACTACGCCCTCGGCTGGGTGCTCGTCTTCTCGGCCATTGCCGTCTTCGTTCTGCAGTCGTTCACCGCCGCATCCGGCATCTTGGCCCGGCAGGGACTGGGGGAAGCGCTGCGCGGGTTAACCACGCATCGCGTGGTCAGGGCCGTGGTTTTCACGCTCGTAGTCCTGGGGCTGTGGATCGGATGTGCGGCGTTCGAAACCGGAAACCTGCTTGGAGCCGGGGCCGGGCTTGACGTGGCCTTCGGTCTGGGACGCAGTGCCACGCTCTTCATATCGGCGGTGCTGGCAACCCTCTTGCTGCTCCTCAACCTGCGGTCCATTGCGCGGGTGCTCGCCGGCCTTGTTGCGCTGATGAGCCTGCTCTTCGTGTCCTCCGCGCTGCTTGCGGGTGTGGATGCGGGCGCGCTGCTCGGGGGCCTCTTCGTACCCCGGATTCCTGACGGCTCAATCCTGACGGTGGTGGCGCTGATGGGCACCACGGTGGTTACCTACAACCTGTTTCTGCACGCCAGCGCCAGCAAGGACTACTGGTCAGACTCGGACTCCTCCCATGCGTGGCGAGGCGAACTCCTGGGGATGGCCATCTTCATTCCCATGGGAGCCGTTGTCTCTCTGGCCATTCTGGCCACCGGGGCTGCCCTCCCCGGGGAAACCACGCCGGATTCAATCGCCGGATTCGCCGTCCTGCTCGAACCTTCCGCCGGTCCGGCGGCGCGCTATCTGTTTGCGGCCGGCCTGCTGGCCGCCGGTCTCACCTCAGCCGTCACGGCTCCCCTTGCGGCGGCGGCCGGCATTACCGAACTGTTCGGCTGGAGCCGGGAGGACTTCCCCCTGCGCTTTCGGTTGATCTGGCTTTCGGTGGTGGCCTCAGGCCTGTTCTTCGGCCTCACGGAAATCAGCCCGCTTCAACTCATCGTCGCGGCGCAGGCGGCCAACGGCGTCCTGCTGCCCCTCATCGCCGGCACCGTCGTGGTGGTGGCATGGCGACAGTCCACCGCCAGACTCCCTACCTGGTATCTGGGCCTCGGGTGCGCGATTGTGCTGATTTGTGCCGGTCTCGGCTTCAGAACCCTGGTCTGGGTGGGAGGCCAACTGGGGCTCTAGGGCAGATTGGTACGGTCTTGGTTTTCGGGTTGGCATACCACCCTGAAGACCGAGCCATGAGAAGCCTACTCTCTGCCACTGTCGTAGCGGCAATCGCCCTTGTTGCCACCGGATGCGACGCTTTTTCAGCCGACGAAGAAACCGGAGGGATCGTAAACCTCACCGGAATCGTCCTGAATCAGGAGACAAATAATCCGGTGAGCGGAGCATTTGTCCGCGTTCTTCCCCATGATTTGCTGTTCGAAGTCGCCGCCGACGGGTCATTCGACATCAGCGTCGAAATAGACAGCACCATGGACCTTCAGGTGACGGCCGACAGCGATGGCTTCGGTAGCGCCGAGGTCACCGTACTGGCACTTGCCGGCCGTACGGTCCAGGTGCCTACCTTCAGGCTCACTCAGGTGGTTGCAAGTGGACCGGAGTCGGGCCGCGCGCACAGCATTCTTCTCCTCCAGCAGTCCGCCACAACCATTGGGGTACGGGAAGGCGGCTCCGAGGAGGTGGCCTCGCTCACGTTCCAGGTGGTCGACAGCATCGGCAGACCGGTGGTCCTGGACAACAGCACACTGGTTGACTTCCGATTCGGCGTACAGCCCGGAGGCGGTGAGTCCCTGGCGCCTGCTTCGGCCCAAACCGACAATAACGGTGTGGCCACTGTGACGTTGTCCGCCGGCACCAGTGCGGGCGTGGCACAGATCGTCGCCGAAACTGCCGTTGAAGGCCGCACGGTCCGCTCCCAGCCGGTGGCGATGACCATCCATGGCGGTCTGCCGGACCAGACCCACTTCAGCGTGGGCCCCGCCAAGTTTAATTTCCCGGCGCTCAACACGTACGGCATCACGAATTCCATCGCCATCATTGCCGGTGACCAGTACGCGAACCCGGTCAGACCCGGCACCGCGGTCTACTTCACAACGACGCACGGCGTGATTGTGGGGTCAAGCCAGACGGATGCCGAAGGCCGAGGCTCCGTGTCGCTCATTTCGGCCAACCCTCTTCCTGCCGACGGGGTCGGGGTGGTTACGGCAACGACTGCAGACAAGAACAACGACACGGTCAGTGGCCAAACCCCGGTGATCTTTTCCGGGGCTCCCGTGATCACCATTTCCCCCCTCTCCGTAGCCGTAGGCACCACCTACAGCTACACCGTGACCGATCAGAACGGAAACCCTCTGGTCGACGGAACCAGCATCTCAGCATCTGTTGAGGGCACGGCCGTCAAGGCGGTGGGACATACCTCCGTCCAGTTGGCCGACTACGGATTCCGGGGCGGAATGACCTATGCCCACGTGGTTCGTGGGTCCGGCATCACGGAGTTCGTGATGCGGGCCGTCGACAATGTCGATCCCAACGCCTCCAATCCACCAACCCCGGTTGTGGAGGCCGTCACCATCGATGTCGCTGGCGCCAATGGGCGCCTCACGGTGGTATTGGGCGGTACCGGAAAGCAGGACGTGATCACGACATCCAGGGACGCCATCATTACGAGGCTCCCGGACGGCAGCGCGCGGATCGAAGCGAAACGGTTCTAGGAACCCAACCGCCAGCGCGCAGATCGGGGCCGCCGAAGCCCACATACGAATCGGGGCGGGGACTGCGTTTTACCCGCATACTCCCCGTATCGTATGCCATGATGAACCGCTACTGCCTCCCCGCTCTTCTTCTCGTCGGCCTCCTCAGCATTGCGCCGGCACACGCCCAGGATGGTCCGCCCCCGGAAATCCGGGAGTTGATCGACGCCTTGATGGACGCGATCAACGACTCGAATGACGAGTCCCTGGGCGTATTCATTGCCACCCGGGTCCACCCCGATCACGTAGGCGATGTCGGCAACGAGGCCTTGGAGGACATGCTGAGGAAGGCCCGCGCCGCCGCCCGAGGTGCCGGTGATATTGGCGTCGGTCGGACGGATCGAGGCCTGGAAGTGAGTCTGCATGGTGGTCCGCAAGAGGTCACCGTGGCAATGGACATCCCGTTTGCCTCCCCAAATCTCATCACACGACTGTCGGTGGACGTGGGTGAAACCTCCGATCCCATGGCGCCGCCCGGCAGTCTGGAGGAAGCCATCCCGACGCGCGCCAGAGCTGTCGAGTCCATCTGGTCACCGGGACCGGATCGAAAGTCTGAGTTTGTGGAGATGCACGTCGATCCGTCGATCCACGGGCCCGATCTCGATAACACGGTTTCACTGATCCAGACCATCGGTGCGGCCTCGGGAGCGATTGCCGTATCGCCTACGGACCGAGGCGTGCAGATGGAACTGCGCGGACCCCGAAGCCTTCGGATTGACCTCACGGTATCGGACTCGAGCCCGTACCTCATCACAGCGCTTGAGGCGGTTGAGATTGAGTCGACCCGGCTGCCTCCTCCACCGGAGCTCGCCTGGGATACGCTGGAGTCAGAGCTTGAGGACGCCGTAGAGGACGGGTTCAGTGGCAGCGTCCTGGCCGCGCGAGACGGGGCGATGGTGGTCCATCGCGGGTTTGGCCCTGCCAATTCGGACGGCAACCCCATCACGCTGGAGACCGTGTTTGACATCGGCTCGATGCCCATCGATTTCACGCGCGCGGCAGTCCTGCTGATGGCACAGCGAGGTCTGGTTGATCTGGACGCCTCGATCGCGGAATACCTGCCGAGCGTCCCATCGGAAAAGGCAGGGATTCTGCTTACCCATTTGATGCGAGGGGAATCCGGTCTTCCGAACTACCACCACATCAATACCGACCGTGACGCAGACCTGACCTGGATCAGCCGGGATGAGGCGGTGAGCCGCATCCTGACCCAGGAACTCCTCTTTCCGCCGGGCCAGGGCGAGGCACATTCCCATTCGGCCTGGACCCTCCTCGCGGCCATCGTGGAGCGCGTGAGTGGAACCCCGTATCCGGAGTTCCTCCAGACCCATTTTTTCGATCCTGCCGGGATGGAGCACACCGGGTTCTACGGCCCCACGGACCGGTTTGACCCGGCCGACCAGGCAGCAGGGTTCGGCGGCAGCCGGCCTTCGGACCCGAACATTCCCCTGAATTGGGGGCCCACCTCCTGGTTGGTCATGGGAGGCGGAGGCATGGTGTCTAACCCCACGGATCTCTACCGGTGGCACAACTTCATTCGGCGCGAAGGGCCGCTTACCGCCACCAGTCGTGCATGGTTACCGGCGGCCGGCGTGTTCATGGGCGATTCGGACCGGGGCTTCCTGACCGTGGCCGGTTTCTCTGAGGGTGCCATTGTCATCGCGTGCACGAACCGGTTTAACCGGGAAGGTGACCCCTCCCATCAGGTCATGCGCGGGCTCGCGCGCCTCGGTCAGGTGACCCGATAATCCCCGAAGAGACTCAGGTCGTACCGTTCGAAGTAGAACTTGTGCTCACCCCGAGCCTGGCGATGCGGAATCACGAACCGCGCAGGACCCGGTTGGGCGGACTTGAACGCCGCGGCAACGGACTCCGACAATGGTCGTGGGGAGAAAATGGACCAGTCCTGTCCTTCGTGCGCGGGCTCGGGACGGAGAACCACGAATCCGGCATCCAACAGGTCCCTGATGGTCCCCGCGTGATCCCGCACTTCCCCGGAGAGGTCCGGGATCTGATCCGGGGGGGCGCTCGGGCCGACCAGTAGCACGACGCCCTTCGATGGATCAGCCAGTACCTGCGAAAGAGCAGTTTCACGTGGCGTCCCCGGGCCTCGGAACGCCCGGTCCGACCCTATCGCCTCAATCAGCGGCTGAATCCAGTCCGGACCACCCCCCGAAGTGGTTGCCCCCGTGGTGCCGGCCTCCAGGTCTGAGGCGGTCAGATATCCGCGGTGATAGCGAGGACCCTTCAGAAAAGCCTCAAGGGAAGTTGAGGTCCCCGGACTCCGGGCGTTGGGAATGTCGTCTGGAGCCAGCAACTCCAGAGCGGCAGGCTCCTCAAAGAAGTACTTGACGACGATCAATGCGTTACCAGGTCGTGGTCACCGACCCATCTTCGGCGATTCCGTAGAAGCCGAGATCCGTGGCGGTCTTCATCTTGGTGATCTAGGTAATCTGGCCGGTGTGACCGGAGAAGTGCTCCACCACGTGATAGATGGCCTGAAGTACGGTCATTTCGAATCCCTGGACGGATCGGGTATCCGTCAGCGCGGCGGGGTCAAGATTTGCCAGCGCGCTATCAACATCGGCCATCGTGGTCCGGAGCAGGTCGGCCAGTGTGGAAGCATCAAACTCGCCATCAGCCGCGAACTCGGCCTGACGGAGACGGATGTCATGCTGACCCTGGATGCTGGCCACGATCCACTGCCGGGCGTTGCCGCAAAGATGCAGAATCAGGTTGCCCACACTGTTGGAGGTGGGGTTGGGTCGCCACCAGAGTGCATCCTCCGGGAGTCGCTCCAGGCAGGCCAGGATTTTCGGCACGTAGACGTCCCGCAATTGGGAGCGACTCTGCATCAGGAAGGCGCCAGGAATGTCTGACGGAACTTCAGGAAAGAGAGACATGGGGCTAGAACGTATTCAGGAGCGGCTCCTTCTTGATCACACCAAACTTGAGCACAGCGTCGCCTTCATCCGATTCGACGTGGATAAGGTACATGCCTGACGCCACGGGAAGGTTCTCGTCCGTCCGGAGATTCCACTTGAAATGGCGGTCCGGGCTGTTCTTGTGCATGGTTCGGACCAGTGCTCCGCCTACCTGAAAGACCCGAATGACCGCCTGATCCGGCATGTTGGTGAAGCGGACCTCCTCAGTCAGCGAGCTCACCTCATACTCCGAACTGCCTTTGTAGGGGTTGGGTGATATTCCAATCGGCGGGCGTGCCTTGATCTCTTCTTCCGGGGTCAGAAGATGCGTCGCCGAGAGCGAGAAGGCATCGCCCGGGTACATGCCAGTTTGGGACTGAATGCGGAACGTGGTCCCCGGCTCTACCATCCAGGCCGTCAAGTCACCTCCCGTGATCCCGCCGATGGCACCGTCCCAGTTCATGAAGGCGTGGCGTCCCATGACGGCAGGACCCCGCTGCGTGCCGTCGCCCGCCAGCGCAGCCGAGAGCCAGTCACGATACCCGTGATCCCCCGGACTCACGTCCAGCGGCAGGTGCCAATAGAACCAGTCGGTGAACGGATCATCCACATCCGGTGAGGCCGGATGATCGGTAAGCACCAGGTTGAATGCCCCGTTCATGTCCAGGTCGTTGATCACGGGGATGAACCTCACGTCATCGGAAGCATCATCGGGCGTACCGATGCCAGTCCGCCACAGCTCGAACGGAACCTCGACCACGGCCTGCAGCCCCCAGGGCTCCCAACCGTAGCTGGGACGGTCCGTGAACCGGATTTCCCAGTCGTAGGGAAGTACCTCCTCCCAGCCGCCCATCTCCAGCAACGTGCGCTCGAGGAACTCCGAGTACGGACTGCAATCCGCATTCCGGCAGAGTCTGGACTGGCCCGTAACCAGGAGCCATGTAGCATTGGTGGTAGCCTGCTGGATGCCCGTTTGGCGGGCCTCGGGACCGGGATAGCCCAGCCAGGTCGGTGCGCCTACCACAGGCTCCGAGAACGGCCCGTTCTTGTTGGAGACCACCTCGATGGAGCGTAGGCCATGCTCGGGCACGACCACATTCAGGGAGAGTCCATCGAAGCGGAGCGCATCTGCCCCCGTGCCTGAGCCCGGCAGCTCTTCGGTCAACCCGTCGAACGCCAGACTCCCGTCTGATCGGCGAACCCGGTAGGTAAGCATAGTCTCAGGCTCACCCACTCCGTCGGCCGGCGGCTCGTCGCGCTCAACTACGGAGATGGTGTACCGATCTCCCCGGAATCCGATGTCACTGACCACGTTCGCCGATACTTCGGCCCGGCCGATGTTGGTTTCCGATGGCACCGCCGTCAGCGAGCCGATTCCTGCTGCCATGTTGTCGGCAGACTGCCCTAGAAAGACCTCTCCATCGGCGTTCAGCGGCGTGGGGACGTTGGCCGGAACCACCTCTACCCGGGTAAAGGGGCCCTTCAGGATCTTGCGTCCGGAGTTTGCACTGTACGCGTAC
>JABDJZ010000046.1 GCA_013003255.1 Rhodothermales bacterium | reverse complement strand
GAATGCGGAAGCCTGAGACCTCGTCAATCTGGCCGAGTCGGGACCCGGAGGAATGCAGTTCGCCGAACTCCACGTTGAGGGCCGTCAGCTGGCCCGCGATTGGTGCCCGAACGATCAGGTTGTCGAGAATCCGCTGAATGACGTTGAAGTTGGCGCTCATCCGGTTCACGGACGCCTGCATTTGCCCCAGCTGACTGGCTGTCCTCAGCGAGTCGGCCTGGTAGCCCTGGAGGGTTAGCGACTTGGTCCGAAGCCAGTAGTCGTACTCGTCCTTGGTGGTATCGTAGTCCTGCTGGGAGATCAGCTGCTGCGCAAACAGGTCTTCGTTCCTGGCATGTAGCTTGGCCAGGCGCTCAATCTGGTAGTCCATCTGGGCAATCTGCTGCCGAAGGTTCAGCGCATTCTGCTCCATGCGGAATTGGGTGTCCTGGACCCGGTTGATCTGCTCCATGCGCTGCGCATCTGCGTTGATCAGGCGGAGCTGGAGGTCGTTGTTTGACAGCCGCAGCAATGGCTGGCCGGCCTCTACCTGGGTGCCTTCCAGCACGAAGATCTCCTCGACCCGGCCACCCTCGACCGCGTCCAGATAGACCGTTCGACGCGGCATGACATTGCCCGTCACCTGTGCGTATTCCTGGAAAGGACCGACGGCTACGGTCGAGATGGTCAGCCGCTCGGTCTGAACACGCAGGCGCTGCCCGCCCAGTGAGGACCGAAACCCGTACACCAGAAGGATGATGACGATCACCGCTACTACGGCAGCGCCGATCCTGCCCCGGGTGAAACGGCTTCGTTTGACACGGCGATCCGTGCCTTCTCCGGTGGTCCCTTCAGGGCGTTTCCCACCCGATGCCGGGCTTCCGCCGTCGCCGATCTTGCGCGTCAGAATGGAGCCGGAACTGCTGGGCTGGTCGAGAGCCATGAGGTGTAGGATTCGGAAGCGAAATGAACGGGGTGCACCTGAGCGATCCACGCCTTTGCAATGCATATGCCACTTCCTGAAAAGGGCTGTGAGGCCCGATTTCGAGTCGTTTGGTGGCCGCAGATGTACAGCCGGTGTTCGGATTCGAACAGTATGCGATTCTGGGCGTCGAATGCCGATCGGGGTGCGTTTCCACCTCATTTCGGGCCTGGCGATGCCTCCGGGGCCCTTCCCCCAACCGGTTTGCGACAGTCGGGACGAAGCCGGGTCAGTGGGTACGGATTTTGGGTACCCCGGCCTGAACGAATCACAACGACATGAGCAAGACCCTCGGTAGCATCCTGATCGTGGACGACGACGCCGACGTCCTCCACGCACTCCGCCTCCTGCTCAAGAAGCACGCGGCCCGGGTCCACACGGAGAAGAACCCCGAGCGCATCCCATCGCTACTGCGGAACGAGGACTATGACCTCATTCTGCTGGACATGAACTTCAAGCAGGATGTGACCAGTGGGCGCGAGGGTTTTCATTGGCTGGGTCAGATCCTCGAGTATGACCCCTCAGCGGTGGTGGTCATGATCACGGCGTACGGGGACGTTGATACGGCAGTTCGGGCCATCAAAGAGGGAGCCACCGACTTCGTGGTAAAGCCCTGGGAGAATGAACGGCTCCTGGCGACGCTTTCGTCCGCCAGCCGGCTCCGCGAATCCCGGAAGGAGCTAAGCCGACTTCGGAATCGCGGCAAGCAGCTGGCCCGTGATCTGGACGGTCCCTATCAGGAGTTCGTGGGCGGTGCTGCCCCAACGATGCAGCGGGTATTCGAAACCATCGACAAGGTGGCGCGGACAGAGGCCAACGTCCTGATTCTCGGGGAGAACGGGACCGGCAAAGAGCTTGTGGCCCGAGCGCTTCACCGGGCATCCCAACGAGCCGAGGAGGTGTTCGTCACCGTAGACATGGCGGCCATCGCCGAGTCGCTGTTCGAGAGTGAGCTCTTCGGACACAAGAAGGGCGCGTTCACGGACGCACGGGAGGACCGGGCGGGCCGGTTCGAGGTGGCCTCGGGAGGCTCGCTCTTCCTCGATGAGATCGGCAACCTCTCGGCGCCCCTCCAGGCCAAGCTTCTGACGGCGCTCCAGCGACGCGAGGTCATCCGGGTGGGGTCCAACAAGGCTATCCCCTTCGATGTCCGTCTGATCTGTGCCACCAACATGCCCATCTACGAGATGGTGCGCAGCAAGACCTTTCGTCAGGACCTGCTGTACCGGATCAACACTGTCGAAATTCGGCTCCCCCCTCTTCGGGAACGTGTCGCGGACATCCCCCTGCTGGTTGATTTCTTCCTCGAGCAGTATGGACAGAAGTACGGCCGTGAGATTCGAGGATGCAGCCCGGGAGCGCTGGCCAAGCTGGAGAAGTACCGGTGGCCCGGCAACGTGCGCGAACTACAGCACATGATCGAGCGGGCCATCATCATGACCGAGTCCTCCGTCCTCCAACCGGAAGACTTCTTCTTCACGGGCGGACACGATGGGGACGAAGGCTACGACGGCTTCGTGTTCGATACGTATGACCTCGCGGCGGTGGAGAAGACCGTGATCCGAAGAGCCATGGAGAAGGCCGGAGGCAACATCAGTCAGGCAGCGGAGGAACTGGGTCTCACACGAGCCTCACTTTACCGGCGCCTGGAGAAGTACGGCCTGTGATATTTCGTCGTTTCCGTGTGCAGGTGGTCCTGCGAGTGCTTGCGCTGGGTGCATCGCTCGCCGCGTTGGTATATCTGCTGCTTGCCAGTTCCTGGGCCGGGGCGCTTCTAATCGGCGGCCTGGTGGTGTATCAGGG
>JABDJZ010000028.1 GCA_013003255.1 Rhodothermales bacterium | reverse complement strand
CTCCTGCTCCTCCACGTGCACCATGATCAGGTGGAACAACTCGGCGAAGACCACCACCACAACCGCCACGAAAGCCACGTACTTCAACAGGGCCCGCACATTCCGCCGGACTGTGTTATCGCTGAAGAAGTAGGAAAGCTGCGTGCTGACGAGCTTCATGGGTGTTCCGCAGGTGTTCAGCGTGTTGCGTGGATTACCCAAAATAGCACGTCCGGGGTTCACGCCGGAGAACGGGGCCATTGTTAGCTTCCCGGTACGTCTCACGCCTCCATCATCATTCGCCTGTCCGTCTTGGACGGCTAGTCAATGAAGCAATCTCCTGACAGCCTCATTGCTGCTCTACAGGAGGTGGCAGGCGTTACAACTGCAAAGGCAGACGGCCCCGATGACGACTTCCAGAAGCTTGGGGTCAACCCTGGCCGAGTCTTCAAAGTCGCCAAGCAGTTCACCGATCTCACGGCGAGCGACCTGGAATACCTGCTGGAAAGCCCGATCTATGAGGTCCGATTGGCGGCTGTGAGCGTCATGGATTTCCAGGCTCGTGCGAAACGCACGTCCGATGCCCAACGAGAGTCCATCTACGAGCTCTACATCCGTCGCCACGACAGGATCAATAGCTGGGACCTCGTTGACCGGGCAGCGCCCTATGTGGTTGGGGGCTACCTCGCGGATCGGCCGCGCGATGTGCTTGACGGGCTTGCCCGCTCAGCCAGTCCGTGGGAGCGGCGTACGGCCATCGTCGCTACCTACTACTTCATTCGGATGGACGAGGTCGAAGACACCTTCCGAATCGCCGAGGCTCTGGTCCACGACGATCACCGCTTCGTGCAGACCGCGGTGGGGTCTTGGGTGCGTGAGGCCGGGAAAAGGGACTTGGACCGTCTCCTGCGCTTCCTTGACGACTTCGCAGGCTCAATGCCGCGAACGATGCTGCGTTACGCAACCGAAAAACTGGACCCAGAGACGCGCGCGAGATACCGCTGACGTTTCCTCAGGCAAGGCAACCTTGTTGCGTGTAAAACGACCACTCAGAAGCTCCGGACAAGGAGAGATATACTGATAGTCGAGCCGGGCCATTCTTAGCTTCCGGGTATGTCCGAGCAGGTAGGCTTCAAGCGCAACATCGGCCTGTTCATGGCCGTGATGATTGGCATCGGCGCCATGATGGGGCCGGGCATTTTCGCGTTGCCCAGCGTGGTTGCGGGTTCGATCGGGCCGCTTGGGATTCTGGCCTATCTGGCGATGGGGCTGCTAACGCTCTTCACCGCCCTCAACTACGGTGAGCTCGGCGCAGCCATACCCATCGCCGGAGGTGGCTACTCCTTTGCCTCGCGCACGCTGCCCCGGCCGGTTGCCTTCCTGACGGGGTGGTTCTTCTGGATTGGGAATACGCTGGCCTGCGCACTGTACGTGGTCATCTTCGCGCTCACCATCCAGCATTACTTCTGGCCGGATGGCTCTCTGGTCGTAATCACGCTGGTTACCACGGCGTTCTTCACGGCCACCAACCTCAGGGGCCAGGTCGAGGCACTGAAGGTGATCACGGCCATGAACATCATCGAACTCGTGGTTCTGGTGGCCGTGGGTGTCCTCGGTGCCAGGTTCGTAGAGCCCACCAATCTGGAGCCCTTTGCGCCGATGGGGCTGGGGCCGCTCATTCCGACAATGGGGTTGATCTACATCTCCTACGTGGGATTCGACCTCATCACCGTTGCGGCGGAGGAGATCATCGACCCGGCGCGCAACATCCCCCGCGCCATCCTGATCACGCTCGGCGTCGGTGTGGTGATCTACGTGCTGGTCCTCTGGGTGATGATGGGGGTGGTCAGCTGGGAGGTGTTGGCGCAGACGGACACACCCTTTATCTACGTCGCGGACATTCTGTTTGGCCCATGGGGACGATGGGCGGGCATCCTGGCCACGATCATGGCCAGTCTCTCGGCATTCAGTGTGACGCTGGGCGCCAGTTCACGCATCCTGTTTGCCTTGGGGCGCGATGGGCATTTTCCGGCAGCCTTCGCGCGCCTCCACCCCAGGTTCAATACGCCCCACATCGCCCTCTTTATCTGTTCGGGGCTGGTGGTGCTGATGAGTGCCCTGGGAGTGGTCCGGTTTCTGGCCTCGGTCAGCAGTTTCGGGTACCTGATTGCGATAGGTATTGTGAACTATACCGTGATCGCGCTGCACCGGAAAATGCCGAACCTCCGGCGCCCGTTCAAGGTGCTTCTTTACCCCGTGACCCCCGTCCTCGGTCTCGTGGCTTGCTGGTTCTTCGTACCCACGCTGGAAGCCCGGAGTCTGTTGCTGGGCCTCGGAATGACGGGAGTCGGCGTTGTCCTCTACCTTTTGCAGCCACACAACCGCAAGGAACTGCGTGGACTTCCGTCCTGGCTGCGCAGACTTAGAATCCGAATACAAGCCTATTGGAGGCCTCACATGCGCGTACTCATTGTCGGCGGCGGCGCCCAGGGAATGAACATTGCCGACCGCCTGCTCAAACAGGACGAGTTCCGGATGGTGTTTCGCTCTGCGGAATACCAGATCACCTTCATTGAGCAGGACGAGGAGCGAGTCGAAACGCTCGGTAGGCGGTTCAGCGTGCCCATCTTCCATGGCGATGGCACCAAGCCTGAGATTCTGGAGCAGGTGGAGCCCCGCAAGATGGATGTGGCGATTGCGGCTTCGAGCAACGACGAGCGCAATACGATCATCGCTCTCCAGGCCAAACGGCTTGGGATTCCTCGGGTGATTGCCATAGCCCGGGACGCTCATCACGTATCGCTACTGGAGGAAGCGGGTGTAGTCTGCATCAGCGCGCCCTACGCCACGGCCGCGATGGTCGAAAACTACCTGGACCGGCCAGGGGTGGCGAACCTGTTTGAGATTGACGGTGGAGTCGCCAGCCTGATCGACGTCCACGTTCCGGCTGACGGGAGCGTCGTCGGCAGGCGGATCCAGGACATCCGCATTCCGGAGGAGTGTGTGGTGGCCGCCATCGTGCGGGACGAGCAGTTTGTGGTCCCGCGCGGCGGTACGGAGATCAAGGCCAGGGATCACGTGGTCTTTGTCGGTCCGCCCGAGGCCGTGCAGGATGCCCGTACCGTCTTTGTGGAGGTCCAGCCATGACCAATCCATTTGTCCCCCGTGTCGGTGGAGTCCTGAGCGGAGACATCGCCGTTCCTGATCACGAACGCGAACTGAGGTTCTATTCCCGTGTGCTCACTACCGGCGAGAATCCCCTCTGGCGCAAGGACCTGATGAACAGCCACGGCATGCCAATCATCGGCCTGGGCAAGCGCAGTCCGGAGTACGCTGACCTGCCCCTCCAGTGGATGCCTCACATTCAGGTTGCCGACGTGGCGGCCAGCGTCCAGCATGCGCTGGATCTGGGCGGCACCGAGGTGATGCACGGCAAAGACGCCGACGGAAATAGCCAGTGGGCGGTGCTGCTCGATCCGAACGGGGTTGGGTTTGGGCTCATACCCGTCGTGCCTGAGGGGGCAATTCCTGCGGTTGGGGACGGTTTGGATGGCTCGGTGGCAACCGGGCATATCGCGTGGCTTGATCTGACGGTCTCCAATGCTGAGGCGACACGGGATTTCTATCGGCAGGTAGTCGGCTGGGAGGTGCAGAACGTCCAGATGGAGGACGCGGGCGAGCACTACGCCGACTATAACATGCTGGGCGGGGACGGCGAGCCGGCGGCGGGAATCTGCCACGCTCGCGGCGTGAATCAGGGCCTACCGGCCGTCTGGATGATGTACCTGCCCGTGGGCGATCTCGCCGAAAGCCTTCGCCGAGTGCAAGAGGAAGGAGGCAAGGTCATCAAGG
>JABDJZ010000006.1 GCA_013003255.1 Rhodothermales bacterium | reverse complement strand
GATTGTCGGGGTCGCAACCACGGGCATCCAGTCGTGGCGGGCAGCGAGGATGAACCCTGTCTCAGCACTCCGGAGCGAGTAGGCGGGAGGCGGATCGATTGCCTTGTCGGTATCCGGTGCCTAGAAGCCCAGGGTCATTTGGGCACTGTGATTCCAGCTGGGAAGCTGTCCCGGGATACGTCCCTCTTCCTGAGCGTAGTAGGCGTAGTCCAACTGGAGGAAGCCAAAGTTCAGGCCGGCGCCCACGGTGGTGTAGCCGCTGTTCAGGCCGGCGCGCAGCGCCAGGATCTTCAGATTGGCCTGAACCCCGACGTGGATGCCGGCCAGAAAAGCCTGCTCCACGGTCGGGTCGGTGTATCCCAGGTAGTCCACAGCGATGCCGGTTTCGTTGAGAAAGCCGAGCAGGCTCGGTACCGTATAGGCCAGCCCGACCCGGTATGAGGGGTCCAGCCCGTAGAGTTCATTGGCGATGGCCTCTTCTTCGGTAATCAGGGCGGCGTTGTCACTGCTGTTTTCGGTGACGTTACGGTCGAACTGGTACTCGAAGTCCGAGCCCGCCACATCGAACGCGGCCACGCCCAGGCGTAGCTTTCCAGGCAGCGGCAGGAAGTCCAGGTCGTAGAGCAATCCGACGTCAAAACCGAGCGCCGATGCGCTGTACAGATAGACGTCCTCGTCGGGACTGACCGCGTCGAGGGGCTTGAGTTTCAGCGACATTGCGCGGCGCGTAAACTTGACGGTGGCACCTAGAGAAAGGCCGGCGATTCCGTATCGCCCGAAGTCCACGCCAGCCGAACCGACGCCGATGAGGTCAGCCACCGCGTTCAGGTCCACCATCGGGATACCGGCCCCGCCATCCGGGAACCGATAGCGCACCAGGCTATGGCCGAAGACGCCCGCCCCGATACCTACTCCACCGACCTGGAGCATTACGGACGGAAGAAGCAGGTCAGCGCCGAGGAACGTCCGCTCCTGGCCGAGCGCCAGCGTTTCGTCATAGATCTCTCGAAGGCGATCGTTTTCAATGTTGTCGAAGCCTTCGTCAATGGCCGGCTCGAGTGTGTCGTTGAAGAAACCGAGCTGATCGGACAGGTTGCTGCTCAATGAACCGCGAAGTCCGATGATGTTGACGTGGGGGCGGATCGGCGCCACATGGGCCAGGTGGGCCGGGTTGTAGAAGAACGCCGTGGAGGCGCTTGGAAAGGCCACGCCCGCATCGCCCATCCCCAAGGCCATGGGGGACTGGACAAAGGCGCGGTTGGTCTGGCTGTAGCTCTGGGCGTGGACGGTGGCTGCGCCGAGGGTCAGCAGGGCGGCCAGGATCAAGGTGCGGTTCATGGCATCGGGAAGGCTTGTGCGGTGCGGAGCGGCGTGGGAAACGGCGCTCAACCGGTGCAGGCGGCGGCGGGGAACTCGGCCTCGAAGTCGTCGAGAAGGTTATCTAGTTCATCGGCTATCTCGAGGACTAGGGCCTGATCGTTTACGCCGACTCCACTCTGGGGAGCCAGGTTCTCGGCCCGCGTGCGGAGGGCGATGCCGCCCGATCGCAGTTGCGGTACCTGGCAGGACGTGGCCGAGACCATCGCATCAAGGTTTGCCTGGGTGGGCGCGCAGACGCTGATGCCTGCGTCCTGGCCGTTGCGCTGGACACGGACCCACTGGATCTGGTTCGATGTCACGTCGGTGTCGAGCTCCAGAATCGACAGCGTGAACTCAGTCAGGCCAAAGGCAATGAGGAAGGCAGCCGCTTCCTGCCGGGCCACGGACTCCGAAACACCGCTCTGTTGTTCGATGGTCGCGGCAATGGAGGAAAACAGCCCCGCGCGGGCCGCCGCACTCCCATACGCGGCGGTCGACAGATTTTGGTCCAGCGCCTGACCGATCGCCTGAAGCAGCTGGATTCCATTGGCCTGGGCAGCCTGCAGGGCAGCTTGAACACCCAGAAGTCTCGTGTACTCGGCGCTTGTTCGGTAGTCAAATTCCGTGGCCGTGACGCCGGGCCCATCGCTGTACCGGCAGGCCTGCATTTGCCCGCCCGACTTGGTGGCGATTTCCTCGGCCAAGAAGTCATCCACCAGAGTCTGGAGGGTGAGAACGTCTACGTTCGCCACCTTGAGACGGACCGTAGTCAGCTTGGCTAGTGCCCGAGCATTATCCGGTTCCTTTTCCAAGGCCTTCTCCAGGTACTGGATGGCCTTCTCCGCCTCGCCGTTCTGGATGGCAAAGTCCGCGTCCTCAACAAGCACCTGTGGGTCATCGCTGGAACCCTCTTCGTAGAGGCCCTCGAACACATTGCAGCCCGCTAACGCGAAGAACAGGAGCATGGTTGGAATCAGTCGAAGTGGGAGCATGGCGGGTCGGTCGGGTTGGTTTCCAGGGAACGGGTGCCTGGCGCCCGCTCGGCGCCTGCACCGTTTCGGCATAATCGCTTCCGGTCGCGTCCGGTGCAAGCGCATTGGTGAAGCATGAAACCACCAGAAGTATTTGTCGTAACAAATATCGGTTTCACTCTTATTTGCTCGTTCGATGAACATCCTCGCCATTCCTGGCAGCCTCCGCTCCGGGTCCATGAACCGTCGACTCCTCAACGCCGCCGTTGACCGTGCACCGGAGGGTGTCTCGATTGACATCCGGGGGCTGGACGGTCTTCCTTTCTACAACGGCGACCTGGACGGACCGGGTAGGTGGCCGGCGGAAGTCCTGGAGTTCGCCGATGCAATCCGCGCAGCGGACGGGGTCCTGATTGCGACGCCGGAATACAATCACGTGATTCCCGGTGTGCTGGCGAATGCTCTGGACTGGGCCTCGCGCCCACTGGGAGGAGTCCCACCCCTCCGCGGCAAGCCCGTTGCGGTGATCGGTGCCAGCCCCGGTATCGTAGGTACGGCCCGCGCCCAGGATCATCTGAAGTTCGTCCTGATGACCATCGGTGCCCAGCTCCCGCCCGTACAGGGACTCCTGGTCGGTCAGGCGCTCAAGAAGATGGATGCCTCCGGGGTCACGGATGAACAGACCCTGAGCCGGCTTGAGTTATTCCTGGCTGCGTTCGCTGAATCACTCAGCGATCGACTGGTAGCGGCCTGAGCGACATTCCCACGTTTGACCGATGAAGACCTCCGGCCTCCACCACGT
>JABDJZ010000603.1 GCA_013003255.1 Rhodothermales bacterium | reverse complement strand
CTCCCGGGCCGCGTCAATTCGAGCTACGGCGAGCGCCGCCTTGTGCCAATTGCGCCGACCGGCGGCCTTGAGGTGGTAGATCTCGACCGGTACACCGGCCCGCTGGCCAATCTCGATGGACTCATCGATGGCCTCGATGAGGTTGTCGGCTTCGGACCGCATGTGCGTGATGTACAGTCCGCCGTGTGGGGCCATGGCAGACGCGACCTCAACGAGTTCATCCGTCCCGACAAAGCTCGCCGGCGGATAGATCAGCGCCGATGCAAGGCCGAAGGCACCGTCCTTCATCGCGTTCTCCATCACGGTCCGCATGGTATCCAGCTCGGCGGCCGAGGCCGGTCCTTCAGCCTCTCCCTTGGCGTAGACCCGCACGGTGGCGGCGCCCAGGAACGACCCGGCGTTGACCGACATGCCGTGGGCCTCCATGGCGCTGAGCCAACGGCCAAATCCACGGGGCCCGGCGAACTGCAGTGCGCGCTCCCGAGCCTCGTCGCTGATTGCGCCGCGTGCGGCGAGCGTGTTCTCGTTGGTGGGGGCGTTGGTGACGTTCTCGCCCAGAATCTCCGTGGTTACGCCCTGCGTGACTTTGCTGATGACCCGACCGTCCCGGTAGAGGAGGGCGCTGCGCGAGTGGCTCTGGATGTCGATGAAGCCCGGGGCAACAACGAGGCCGTCTGCGTCGATGCGCTGCGACGCCTCCGCATTCCGGAGTCCTCCCCGCGGAACGATGGCGGCAATGCGGTCTCCGCGCACGGCCACGTCGCCATAGAACCAGGCATTTCCGGTTCCGTCAACCACCCGGCCGTTCTCGATGATGACGTCGTAGGGTCCGGGGAGGGGTTCACAACTGACCAGGAAGGCGGCCAGGAGAAGAAGGAGGAGTCGGTGCATGGCGTCGCGTGATGTTGGTGCCAAACTAGGCCATCATGCGGTATCCTCGGGGATGCAATCCATCGTGAACATGCTGCGGGAGCGCGGCTGCTCCACCGCGCAGGCGGGAAAGCTGGCCGGCTACCTGTCGCGGGTCGGCCCCGCCGAGGTGCAGGCTTTCGTGCCCGGTCGCATCGAACTGGTGGGAAATCACGTGGACTACGCCGGTGGAAGCAGTCTAACCATCGCGACGGAGCGCGGGATCGTAGTGGCAGCGGACCCGGTGGATGAGCGGGAGCTGCGGATCGAGGTGGAACTGGTCCCTTCGGATTCGACGAAGGGGTCCCAGCATCTGAGGGCTGTCCTTCCCTTGGTTCAGGAAGCTTCCGGCACCGGCTGGACTTCCTACCCGGCCACGCTCATCAGACGCATTCTTGATAACGTGCCTTCGTCGAGGCGAGGCAACGGGGCCGCGATCCGCCTGGTGAGTGATCTGCCGCTTGCGGCCGGCCTCTCCAGTTCGTCAGCCTTCCTGGTGGCCCTGTTTCTGGGATGGGGGCACGCTTCCGGTTGGCTGGATGACGCCGTTCTGCGAGAAGCCCTTTCGGACAAACAGTCCCTCGCCGACTATTTGGCTACGGTGGAGAATGGCCGGGACTATCGCGGATTGGCGGGTCGTCTTGGGGTGGGCACCATCGGCGGGTCTCAGGATCATACGGCCATCATCCGGAGCCGGGCGGGGCAGATTGGTCGGTATCGGTATGTGAACCCGCGGCTGGAGGGTCGGTGGGCCTGGCCGCAGGGAGCGCGTCCGGTGGTTCTGACCAGCGGGGTAGAGGCAGAGAAGACGGGCGCAGCGCAGGACGCCTACAACGGCGCGGTCATACTGGCGAACCGCATCGCGGATCGACTTCGAACGCACGACGAATCCGTAGAGGTGATGGGGCAGCTCAGCCACGAGGAACTGCTGCACTTCGGGAAGGACCTGGAGAGCTCCGAGGCGCGCAGACTCGCGGCGTTTCTGCGCGAGCGGGAGGCTGTAGATGAAGCCGCGGCCGCACTGGAAAGCGAGGACATGGTCCGGTTCGCCGCCGCGATTCGGACCAGCCAGCAGGCCAAGGAGTCCCTCCTCGGAAACCAGATCCCGGAGACCACACTGCTTTGTCAGTTGGCCGTCCGAGCGGGTGCCTTCTGCGCCACCTCTTTTGGGGCCGGTTTCGGCGGAGCGGTCTGGGCGATGGTGCCCGCCGACTGGCGCCCGCCCGCCGAACTCATGGCAGGCTACCGCGCAGAAACGGGTCGCGAGGGCGGTGTCCTGCTCGAGTCCGCAGGTCCGGGAGCGTTCATGCTGGATGGCCGCTCGCTCCTTGGGGAGCGGTCGGAAGGCTGAGCGTGGTCGGATTCCTGTTTCGCCTACCGGAACCGATCCGTGGTCTCG
>JABDJZ010000391.1 GCA_013003255.1 Rhodothermales bacterium | reverse complement strand
TGCTGGAGACGTTTGAACTGCCCTTGTACCGGATGGTCCCGTCGGCACCGATTACGAGGAGGCGATCATACGTGGTGCCATACAGGGAGGCCATGCCGCCCGCCTGCAGACCGAGCGGATACGTGATTCCGGTGCGGTTTCGGAACGAGGTCACACTGGCCGTCGTCGAGGAACTGGTCCACAGGTCCAGGCCAACGGCTTGGAAGGAAGGGTTCGAGCCGAACACCGCGTTGATTTCGGACTCCGTCTGGTTGCCGATGGCCAGACAGAACGGGCAGGTGTTTCCGAACAGAAACACGAAGACCACCTTGCCCGAGTGATCGGCCAGGCTGATCTGTCCGCCTCCCAGCGCCGGGTACGAGAAGGCCGGAGCCGCATCGCCCACGTTCTGGGCCTCGGCCGTGGGCGCAACGGCGATCGCTCCCAGAAGCAGGGTAGAGGCAAGTAGAATTGTTTTCATGCGGTCAGAATCGGCTGCTGATGCGCAACTCGGCGCCTTCGAAGTCAAGAACCTCGTAGCAAATGCCCGAGGTACATGCGGGCCCGCCACGGCGAGTTCCGCCAAACAGGCTGATAGTGTGTCGACGGTTCGGACGCCACCCCAGGTTGACGCCCAGCCAGTGCCGAGCGGTAGCCTCAATCTCGGGCGTTGCCGGGTCGTCGGTGAAAAACGGGTCGGTGGACCGCTCCACGACAAGGCCGGCGGAATACTTGCTGGACCGATTGATGGTGATTCCGGCAACGAAGTTCGAGGCTTCCCCGTCCTCGAGGAAATCCCGGTCGAATCGCTGAGCCTCGATGGTACCTGAGGCTGACCAGGGGCCCGTCAGTTTCCGATCCACATAGATGCCGGCGGATCGTCGCGCCGACTCACCCTTCAGATCGTCCTCGGCAACATCCACAAATACCCGTGCGCTGGTTGTCCTGACAGGCGAGGTCGCGAACTCGGCGTAGTACTCGCGATAGATGAACTCCAGCCCGAAATCGTTCACCGTCCGCGTAGCGTTGAGTGTGAACGTGCCGGCGTCCCACACGCTGCCGTACAGTTCCGCCTGGAAGCCCCGCTCATTGACGGCGTTCAGCACGTGCGTCGACCGGTTCAGCGTCACCCAGGAATGCTCCCGGATAAGGGACGGGGGATCATTGAATCCGGACCCTAGAAAGAAGTCCTCGTAGTCCTTGTATTCGATGCCACCGCCAAAGCCGGCGCGGCCGTAACTGAGGGACGCATACAGGGCGTGAGAGCCTTCGAGAGGCGAGGCGTCATCGTTCAGCCTGGACGCCAGTTCCACGTAGGCCTGAGCCCCGCCCTTATCAATTCGGAACGAACCCGAGGCGTAATCGGCGTCACCGATTTCGGATTCATTACGCAGCACGTAGCCGGCCAGGCGAGACGGGCCCAGCCGAATTTCTGCCGATGCGGCGGTCACCAGATCGGGACGCCTGCTGGCGCGTGGCTCGGTGGGTGGGAGGACACTAAGCAGCGGCTTCCCCCGCAGGACTCGCAGATCAAGTAGGCGATTCGAGTAGCCGAGGGTGGCACCCTCAATGTCCCGCTGGAAGGACTGACGGATGCGAAACGCCGCGTCCTCGTAGGTGGAGCCGGGTATCTCGAATCCGCGGAGCAGGAGGCCGCGTCCCAGGATCTCGTAAAAGTGACCCGCCGAGAAGTCGAAACCGGCCTTCCGCGCTGTCAACCGGACCTGCGAGAGGCTCGTGTAGCTGCGTTCTCGGATGTGCGTCTGAAACGACTCGGCGCGGGCGGCAATCCGCACGTCACCTGCGTCATACCGAAGGCTAAGCTGCTCGAAAATCGTGGTGAGTGATCCCGGATCCGTGTAAGGCGTGTTGCCTACCTGGATTTCGGTTCGCGCGAGCCCGCTTACCTGTGCCGCGGCCGGGGTAAGCGCGGGTGTCGCTGCAATGGCGAGGGCGAAGAGGCCGAAGACCCGCCTCAATCTTCCGCCAGTAGCTTTTCGACCTCGTCCCACACCACCTGCTCGTCGCCGGCTCGAAAGCCCTCGTGGATGTAGACAATTTCGCGGTCCGCGTCGATCACCAACAGCGTGGGCATCGCCTGGAGGTTGAGCTCGGCCATGATCTCGCTGTTGGTGTCCAGCAAGACCGGGTAGTCCACGCCGAGCGAGCGGGCGAAGGGCGATACCTTCGAAAGATTGCGGGGCGAGTCCACGTTGACCCCCACTACGTTGACGCCTTCTGACCCCAGTGAATCCGCCAGCGTGACCAGCGACGGAATCGATTTCACACAGGGGCCGCACCAGGTGGCCCAGAAATCAATCAGCGTGAGCCGCTCTCCCACCACCTCGGAGAGGCGTGTTTCCCGACCGTCCAGGTCGGGCAACGTGAAATTGGGGACGCGATCCGCCGGCCAGAGGACCAGGGTCAGTAGCAGCAGCAGTGATCGAAAACCCATCAAAGCGGATCAGACAGTCTGTTCAGGGGGGGAGGCATGGAGGTGGGTAGCTCAACGGCGGGGAGCCTCCCGGATCTCTAGGAGAATCCGCCGTGGCTCGCGTTACAGGGAAAACGAAACGCCCGCCCTGAATAACAGGACGGGCGCTTCCCCGCGTGATCAGGAGGAGATCCGCTTAGTTGCTGGCGATGGTGTCAGCGTTGCCGTCAGGGTCGCCGCTGGCGGTTCCACCGTTTGAGATGGGCCCCAAGAGCAGCAACCCGGCTACATGCGGCGCCGCCATCGACGTTCCGCTGATGGTGTTGTACCCGCCGTCCTTCCATGTGGAGTGTATGCCGACACCAGGTGCGGCGAAGTCCACCGGCGGATTGCCGTAGTTCGAGAACGAGGCGAAGTTGTCGTTGCTGTCCACGGCAGAGATTGTGTAGATGTTGTTGCCGTTGGCGCTCGCCGGAGATTTGGTGTTGGCATCCGTGGACTCATTACCTGCAGCCAGAGAGAACTCTACGACAGTACTCGCCGCAATGACTGCGTCATTCACGGCCTGCGAAAACCCACCGCCAAGACTCATGTTGGCAACGTCACCACTGCTTCCGTTCGCGGCGACAAAGTCAACCCCTGCGATCACGCCGGAGTAACTGCCGGACCCGCGGCGATCAAGGACCTTGACCGGAATCACAGTGGCACCGGCAGCCACGCCAATTACGCCGATGGAATTGTCAAGCGCCGCCACCGTGCCGGCCACATGCGTCCCGTGACCGTTGCCGTCATCAAAGCCGGAGTCCTTGCCCTTGGTAAATGCAGAGAAGCCGCGGTTGGCATCTACGTTCAGGTCAGCGTGATCAAGGTCAATGCCGGTATCGATGATCCATGCGACACCGCTACCCGTGTAGGTGGCGCCACCGCCAACGCGCGTAATGCCGTACGGCGTGGTCTGCGACGGATCGCTACCACCTCCACCGCCGGGTTTTCCGCGGCCGTTGCCCGGGCCTTGCGTATCCACATCGCCACCCTGGATGGTGATCGGATCCAGAACGACCCAGCGATCGGGTTCGACATAGGCCACACGGTCATCATTCTCTAGCCGGGCGACCGTTTCCGGTGACATGGCTCCGGAGAAGCCTGCCAGTGCCGTGTTGTAAACGCGCTCGGGCGTGACCCCGAACTCAAGGGCGGTGTCGGATACAAAGGCTGGGCGGTCCTTTCCAGCGGGTGCCTCATCCTCGCTCAGGACAACGATATAGCGACCGGGAATCAGGTCTCCGTTGGTGACGGTGGGCGTCAGGTCTTCTGGCGTGTCAAGGGCCGTCTGGTCACAGGCGGCCAACAGAACAATGCCGGCAAGAAAGAGGACTAGGCGAACAGGTTTCATGGGGAGGTTTATCTGTTGTGGGTGAAGTAGAGATGAACGCTCTCTTCAAGAACCGGGCCCGTCTCGAAATGAGCGACGCGACGGGCCCAACGCCCGCACCCGGGAATCCCTGAGACACGCGTGAGACAGTCGTGAGACACACCCATGAGAAATGAGACACGAGTGAGACACGATTCTGATGTCCGTGGCATCCCCCGTCGAGCGGGCATCAAGGTGGGGCCTGAGTTAAGTTGGATCCTCCCACCCGGGGAGAACTCCACAAATCTGACTGTCAGCTACCGGAATGCGCGTCGTCCCATTTCTCATCATTCTA
>JABDJZ010000592.1 GCA_013003255.1 Rhodothermales bacterium | reverse complement strand
GGCCATCGTTGTCCCGGCCTGGAACGAGGACCTGGTCATTGGGACCACCATCGATCGCCTGGTCTCCATGGACTACCCGGACGGTGCACTTCGCGTCTACGTAGTGGATGACGCCTCAACGGACGGCACGCCGGACGTGGTCAAGGCCAAGGAAATCGAGTATCCCGGGAAGGTCTTCCACGTGCGGCGGGACAAGGGTGGAGAGGGCAAGGCCCATACGCTCAACCACGGGCTCAAGCAGATCCTGGCCGAAGACTGGAGCGAAGCCATCCTCATCATCGACGCGGACGTCATCTTCGAGAAGGACGCCCTCCGGAAAATGGCCCGCCACCTGGCCGACCCCGAGGTGGGTGCGGTCACGGCCTACATCAAGGAAGGCACCCGGCCAGGCAACTTCATGACCCGGTTCATCGGGTTCGAATACATCACAGCGCAGGCCGCTTCGCGCCGGGCGCAGAACGTGATGGGTACCCTCTTCTGCCTGGCCGGCGGCGCGCAGCTGCACAGCCGCGCCAGCCTCGAGGCCATCGGTGGACGGATCGATACCTCCTCCCTGGCCGAGGACACCTTCACGACCTTCAACACCCAACTCGCGGGTCGCAAGGTGCACTTCGAGGGCAACGCCACTGTCTGGGCCGAGGAGCCCTTCGACATAGTGGGCCTCTGGAAGCAGCGCCTGCGCTGGGCGCGCGGCAACGTGCAGCTGACTCAGCGATTCTGGCACATCTGGTTCCGGCCGTCGAAGCACGCCGGACTCGGAAGCCCGGTCTTCGGCTTCATCTGGTTCTCCATCTTCCTGATGCCGGTCCTGATGGTACTGGCCACCACGGGCCTGGTGGGACTCTACTTCCTGGACTTCCCCCTCTCGTGGAGGCTCTTCCAGATGTTCTGGATCATCCACGCCATCACGTACCTCTTCGTGACGCTGATGTCCTTCGGAATCGACCTGGACACGGCCAAGCACACGTGGGTGGAAGGCTTCCTGTTTCCCGGCGTGATCGCCACGGTGATCATCATCTACTCCTGCTTCCCGCCGCTCTTCGAAGTCTACCTGGCCAACGGCCTCTACGCGATCGGACTCCCACCAGGGGAGAGCGCGGTTCGGGTCATCATTCTCTTCATGTACCTCTGGCTCACGCTGGGCATGGTGGCGGCATGGGGAGCCAAGAATCTGGAGGGGACGCCCCTGGCGCGGATGGTCCCCGCCCTGATCTACATCGTGGGCTACGGTCCGCTGCTCTGCGCCGTCACCTTTGCCTCCTACATCTACGAAGCCCGCGGGGCTGAAATGAAGTGGGACAAGACTGTCAAAACCGGAAAAGTCAATGCTTGAACTCCTGATGACCGCTGAAATGAACTCTGGACAGGCCGTCCTCTCGTTGGTGCGCAAGCCGCACCTGGCTCGGCCGAAAGCCGCGGCGCAACCGGACCCTGAGCCGGCGAAATCTGACCCCGAACCCGCCCGGCCAACCCTGATGAAGGAGTCTCGACTCCTTATGCAGATGAGCCCAGCTCAGGCCAATGTGGTCTTCCACGAGGAAGTGGAGGAGGACCACGGCGCCGAACGCGCCCTGATGTACCGCGAGATGCTCATCCTCCTCGGCCTCGCACTCTTCGTGGCGATTCGCGCCGCAATCCTCTAGGACCCATGATGCTGTCTCTTCTCCTCGCCATCACCCTGGCCTGCGAACCTGCCCCCGAGATGCTCGGAGCGGGCCTGGAGGCCCGCGGCTCCGGTGATCTGGTCGTGGCCACTTCCGCCCTCACGGAAGCACGAAGCTGCCACCCGGAGGACCGCAACATCCAGCTTGAGCTGGCCATGACGTTGGCCTGGCAGCAGCGGTTTGACGAAGCCATCACTCTATTCGGGGACAGACTGGCCGTGGATCCGGCCGACAGGGCAGCGCGCCTGGGGCTGGGGAGGGTGCAATCCTGGGCCGGCCGACACGGGGTTGCCGCGACCCAGTACGACACGCTGCTCGCCACGGACCCCGATGACATCGAGGCGCTTAACGGCCGGGCCTTCGCCACCCGGATCGCCTGGAAAATCAGCGAGGCCAGAGAGAGCTACGAACGGGTCTTGTCGCTCCAGCCGGAGAACGCCGAGGCCCTGGAGGGACTCAAAGAGCTCAAGACCATGAAGCGATTCTCCGCTGATGTGCAACTGGGCGGCTTCATGGTCAGCGACGGCCAGCGCGTGGTTGGCAACCGGGCTTCGGCGTCGTACCGATTGAGCCTCAAGAGTCGTCTGGCAGGTGGCGTCTCCACCTCCTCGAGAATTGGTGACTCGCGGGTTGAGAAGGCCGCCTCCCTGACGTTTGTTCGGGAGTTGCCTCGCCGGACTACCGGCAACCTGGGCTACCGGCTGCGGCTTTCAGAGGGCAACTTCAGCCACCTGGTTTCAACATCCATCACGCGGAGTTGGGAGAGCGGCTGGTCAACCACGGCGGCGGCTCGGACGGACGCCGCTGACCCGCTCTCCGAAACGCTCACCCGATTGGACCTGCTTAGGGCGTTTGGCAGCCGAGGCTATGCCATGGTGCAGTACTACCGGCTGTTTTCCAATAAGGGTGTAGCCTCGCAGGCCGTTGTTGTCGGGGCCCGAATCAACGCCGGAAAACTGGTATTCGCCCCGAGCGTCACCGCGTCGGGCGGCGGGGGACAGGGCTCTCTCGACTATGCGCTCGGTGTGTCGTTCCCCCTGAAGTCGGCTCGGGTTGGACTCCAGTTGGGAGGCTCCAAATCTGCGCCGCGTCCGCGCCTCGGGTACTCGATTACCCTGCGCTGACGCCTAGTCCGTCCGGCGAAGAACTTCCATGGGCTCCACCAGAGAGTAGCCCGCAAAGCGCCCCCAGTAGCGCGCCGTAGCTCGGATCAGGTCATCTTCCAGGTACGCCCGGACCGCCACCTGGGAGCGGTAGGCCGCGATGAGTTCCAGTTTTCCATCCATGTAGGGCGCGATGTCAATGAACACCTGCGGTATGAACTGGATGGTGGTGGAAGGGGCCTGGTAGCAGTAGACGTTGGCCACGTTACGGGCCGCAACCACCGTGGCGCGATGGGTATTCCGGTGGTCCTGATGGTTGTCGTTTGGCGTGTGTGTGTAGACCGTAACCGGATCGAATTTGCCGATGGTCTCCTCGATGGCGCGGATGGTCTCCAGCCCCTCCGAGATGGCTGTATCCGGAAGGCTCTTCATGACCAGTTTCGCCCCGACCCTGTCAGCAGCGGTTTGCGACTCGTTCTTCCGCTCGGACACCGTGCCGCCGTGCTCGCCCCCGGTCAGCGTCAGGATGATTACGCGGTCTCCCTCAGCAGCGTGCCTGAGCAGTGTGCCTCCCACGCCAATTTCCACGTCATCCGGGTGCGCCCCGATGGCCAGGACCGTCTTCTGCGACGCCGATCTACGCGCCTTGGCGGAGGCAATCAACTCCTGCGCCTTCGCCACGAACTCCTTTGGATCGAGCGGCTTGATCATGAACTCGTCAGCCCGCTTGCGCAGTGCCTCCACCGCAAAGTCCATGCGCTGGTGACCCGTGACCAAGAGCACCGGCGTCTCCTCTCGGCGCGCTTTGACCTCAGCCAGCAGCTCAATTCCCGGCAATCCAGGCAGGTCAATATCACTGATTACAAGGTCCCACTCGCCATAGCGGGCAAAGCGGGATCCCTCGATTCCGTCCGAGGCCACGACCACGTCATAGTCGCCGGCGGCGGTGAGCCAGGCCTGCATGAGCATGGCCTGATCGGGGCTGTCTTCGACTAGCAGAATGCGCTCCTTCATGAATCGAAAATAGGGTCCCGTGGGGAGGATCGCGGCATTCGTCGAAATGGAAACGGCCTTGGTCGAAATCCGGCTTTGCATCCAGACTAAGGAAGGTACCCTCGGGCTACATCCCAATCAGGAGTACCATGTATAGACTATTACTGATCACTATAACGCTCTTCATTGCGACCGGCTCAGCGCTGGCGCAGGATGGCAGCAACTACACGAGTCGTGTGGCTCTCACGGAGGGCCTTGAGCGATTTCAGGGCACGTGTGGCGGCGACTCGGACGCCAAGCTCGGGCAGGCCGTAACACGCCTGCGTGCCAGCCTGGACGCTACCATCTGGGCGGACGCGGACAAGGACGCCCTCAACCTCAGCAACGGAGTCGGCCTGTTCGCGAACGACGAGGCGGCCGCGGATGATCTGCAGCGCGTGGCCTCGCGCAAGGGCAATTGCGTCAGCAGCGCCGTTGAGGCACTGACCCAGCTCTTCGAACTTGATTTGGACTTGGCCGACGGAGCGATCGCTGAGTCCGGCTGCGACACGGCCGAATGCAGTCGTGCCGTTTCGGCGGCCGTCGCCAAGCGGGAAAGCGCCGTCGCGTCCCGGTCCGCCGGCGACACCCGAAAGGCCATCTCAGAACTGGGTGAGGCCTGGTCCTACGCCATGGACGGCGCGATGCGGCGCTCGAAGGCCACCATTTGCCATATCCCTCCCGGAAATCCCGCGAATCGCCGAACCATCACGGTGAGCAGCAGATCGCTCGCGGCCCATTTCGGGAATCACGGGGACCACTTCGGCACCTGCTCCTTTGAGGGAAGCGGCAAGGCGGATCTGGGGCTCGGCAGTTCCAGCGATGATCCGATGGCGCCACGCGGCAGGGCGGTCAAGAGCAAGGTTCGGATCACGAACGATGGCCCCGATGATGCCACCAACATGGAGATCACCGTTGATCTGCCCAGGGGCACCTACGCCTCGGCCACCACTACGGGGGACTCCGAGTTTGACCTCGCCACGGGCGTGTGGAAGATCCCATACGTCGAAAGTCTGACCACCATGGAACTGGACCTCGAGGGTGTCGCCACGGATGAACTACCCACAGTCACGGCCCGCATCACGAAGTCGGACCAGGTGGATGAGAACACAGGCAACGATGCAGGGACGGGCATGGACAGTTATTCCTCGGCACCCGTGGCCTCCACCTCCGGCAGCGACGGGGGACTGGAATCCAACGGTGATCTGGCCGCCAAGATTGCCGCGCGGCAGTTCGCGCGGGCCGAGGACACCCGGCTGGGTAGGGTGGCTCCCCCGCTACGTCGCTGGAACGTAGCCAGCAAAAGCTCAGGACTGGATGCGTTCGTACCGAGCGCGTTTCCGGCTGGCGCCACGCCGTGGGTCACGACACCCAATGACCTCATCGGCGTGACGAATGCCACCTCGGCCCTGGCCGTCGACTGGATAGCCCCCGGGGGCTCAATACTCGGAGCCATGATGGTGCTCGAGACGGCGGCCAACGCGGTCTACGAGCACAGCAAAGTGATCTGTGACCGCTTGGTCGGTGCCCGGGTAGCGGCACTCAGGGTCGTACAGATTGAGGGCATGCCCTTTGTCCTGGCTGCGATGGCGCACGAGGACGGATCCGTGGATTATGCGATTTCCTTTGCGGCGTATGACGTGCCGGGCAACTGGCTGCTGGAGTCCCGGTATCGCAACGCTGAATACACGCCGCCCAGTGCAAACGGGCGAACCGTGAACCTGCAGGTCTGGTCCGTTTCGCCGTCAACCACGGTGGATCTTGTCCGCCAGATCGTGACAGATCTCCGGTCAGGGCGTGGTGCGCGCATGGAAAACCCGGAGGTGCATCTTCCGATGGTGATAGCCCGAACGGCCGAATACAGAGACGGTCGTCTGGACCTCGAGATTGACAATATGTCTGGAGCCACAACCGTGGTTCTGGCGGGCTCACATCGAACCACCGAGACTGCCCCGGCCTTGGCCTTCCGTGAGGCCATCAGCCTTTCGGAAGGAGTGAATCGACTCTCATTGGACATCGGCCCAACCTACGATTTGGGCTTCACCGTGGATTATGGGTCCAGTCTCTCCATGGATGAGGTCTACGTCTCGGACGGCGCGTGGGG
>JABDJZ010000564.1 GCA_013003255.1 Rhodothermales bacterium | reverse complement strand
GTGTGATGTCGCCGTACTCGCCGAGCAGGGCGTTCTCCATCGGACCGATGTTGAGTGTAAGAGGCGTCCGGAACTCGTGGGAGATGTTGTTGAAGAACCGCGTCTTGATTCGGTCCATCTCGCGGAGCTGATCGGCCTGCTTCTCGATGACGGCGCGGCCCTCTTCGGCCAGTTCGCGCTGACTCTCTGCCTCCTGCCGTGCCGCCTCGGTTTCCCGAAGGGCCTCCTCGGTCTGCTGCATGGACAGGCGCAGATCCTTGGTCCGCGTTTCTACCAGCGCCTCCAGTTCGGCGGCGCGGGCACGCATTGTGGCCATCCGGCGGTGGTACGCAAACCCGGCAAGCACAACGACCGCCAGCGCGCAGAACAACCGAAACCATAGCGTCTGCCAGTAGAAGGGCAGCAATTCAAATGAGATCGATGCCGCACTCTCACTCCAGACTCCATCGCCGTTCTGGGCGCGAACCCGGAACGTATACGGACCCGGGGCGAGGTTCGTGTATATGGCAGCGCGGGATGCCCCGGGCTGAACCTCCTGCCACTCCCTGTCATAGCCGTCGAGAATGAACTCGTAGCGTGTCTTCCTCGTGGAGAGAAAGGTGGGCGATGTAAAGTCTACCTCGAACCGCTTCGCGCCGGCCTCCAGTACGTGTTCGGGCTGCCAATGAGCGATAGGCTTGTTGTCGACGACCATGCCGTCGATGAGGACCAGCGGTGCAATGTCATTGCGCTGGTAAGGATTGACGGAAACCAGTCCGCCGGCGCTGGCCAGCCAAAGCCTTCCCTCTGAGCCCATCCATGCCGCGGGCTGAGTGCCCCCGTTGAATTCGGCCGAACGCAGTCCATCGCGATCCGTGAACACCTCGGGCTTCAACACGGTAGTTCTTCCGTGGGCGAAGTCCACCAACTCGGACTTGTTGATTCTGGAGGCACCCACATTACTGGTCATCCAGATGCCGCCCTCGTCATCTTCCAGAATGGCCAGCACATTGTCGCTGAGCATGCCGTGTTCTGCCCTGAATTCGTAGGCAATGCCGTCACGCAGCAGAACCAGTCCACCTTCCCGGATTCCAAACCAGATGTCGCCTTCGTTGTCCTCGAAGATGGTGGTGACAAAGGCTGAAGGGAAGTGACGTGCTACAACCTCACCGTTGCGAACCAGGTGTAGTCCTGCATCATAGGTCCCGAGCCACAGGTCCCTGTCCACGGTCTCGAGAATCGCGGTGATGTCATTCGAGGCCAGGCCGTCATCCGTGGACATTCCCAGATAACCCGCATCCGTGAGGCGGGCAACGCCTTTTCGGGAGCCCATCCAGACGCCGGAGGGACCGGTGTGCAGTGCGAAAATCGCATCGTCAGGCAGCTGACCGGCATCCGCGCCGCGGTGCGTGATCGCGCCGTCCCGGTATCGGAAGAGTCCGTTCCCGTACGTGCCAATCCAAATGCTGCCGTCGGCGCTCTCGGCGAGCGACAGGATCATCTGGCGACCAATCTTCGGAAAGTCCTTCTCGATTCTTCCGTTGCGGAGTCGAGCCAGCCCTTCGTCGGTCCCGATCCAGACGGTGCCGTCCGAGGCCTCAAGCGTAGTTTGCACGAAGGTGGACGGAAGCCCGTCCTGGTCGGCGAAGGTCTTGAATCGGGCATTTCGAACCCGGTCCAGCCCCTTGTCTGTGGCCATCCAGACGGAACCCTCACGATCAAAGAACAGATCGCGGATGTACCGGCTGTTGGCAGTGCCAAGGCCCTGGGGCTGGCTGATGAGTCCACCCGACAGGCGCCATACGCCAGACTGAAGCGTACCCACCCAGACGGTCCCGGTCGGGTCTGCAAGGATCGAACGGGCCTCATCATCCGGCAGGCCAGCTTCACTGCCATACGTATGGATACGGTAGCCCTGGATTCGGGCGATGCCGTCCTTACCCGAGGCCACCCAGACAGAGCCGTCTTCGGCCAGGGAAAGGTCAATGATATTCTGGTGGGTCAGCGCTCCTGACTCACGGAACGAGGTCAGGATTCCCTGCCCGTATCGGAACAGTCCGTGCTCTCTGGTGCCAATCCAGATGGCTTGGGAAGCGTCTTCGATCACGGACGTGATGCCTTTGACGCCTTCTTTGGCGAGCGGTGTCGGTGCCAGGTCCTCTGCATCCAGGTCCAGGTGGATCACCGTGCTGTCGGCCAGCCCAATGAGCAGGCCATTCTCACCGTAGCCTGTGATGGCGGCCACATCCGCTTCGTCGAGACCCTCGATGGCTACCTGCTGGATCCGGCCTTCCTGAAACCGGGCGAGCCCTCCGGCGCGCGTTCCGATCCAGAGGGTACCCCGAGCATCCTCGTACATCGAGTAGATGTTGTTGCTTCGGAGGCCGTCGGCACTCTTTCGAAATGTTTCGAACCCGTAGCCATCAAATCTGACCAGACCTTCCTGCGTGGCCAGCCAGATGTAGCCATCCCTTGTCTGGATCGCGCGGTCAACGGCAGAAAGTGGAAGCCCGTGCTGGACACTCCAGCTGTCGACTTGAACCTGCGTGAGTTCCTCCCCGGCGGCGGGCCAGGTTCCCGGGACAGGAGTCGGCTCAAGACCACCGGCTGATGCGGTTGCAACGCCCACCAGTGCGGCCCCGAAGAGCAGGGTGGCGTTCCAGCACCGGCGCAGGGACGCAGTTGAGCTTGGGATCTTGGCTGATAGCATCGGGAAGGGGGTTGTCGAAATCTTCCTTTGGGTTATCGACCACCCGACCGGCGACTTAACGCCAGGCCCGTCCAAAAAAGCCACGCTTCCCAAAACGGCGGAAGGGGAGCACCGGATTTCTCCGGCACCCCCCAACCACTCATCGGAAGACGCATCAGGCACTACGGGGGTAACTGCCGCACAGTTACATTCGGTCCAAACATTTCTTGAACGACCGACGGCGACCCAGATGGCAACTGGCGAACGGCTTGAGACTCTCCTGGCAACTGCCGGCTGTGAAGCCGATGGGCCCAGTCGTGACGTCACGCCCCCGCTCCATCTCTCGACAACCTTTGAACGTGGCCCGGACGGCGACTATCCCGGTGGCTACGTGTACTCGCGGGAGGGTAACCCCACGCGAGCCCTGCTCGAGCGAACGCTTGCCAAGGCTGAGGGAGGCGAAGCCTGCGCGGCGTTTGCGTCCGGGATGGCGGCCTGCAATGCGCTGATAACCGCGGTCTGCCCGGGGGGGCACCTGCTGGTTCCGCACGATGTGTACCACGGACTGCGCCACGTCATCGAAACCACCTGGCGCGAATGGGGACTACGCGTGACCGCTGTGGACTACTCCGGTGATTGGGAGGAGGCCATCCAGCCCGACACCCGGCTGGTATGGATCGAGACGCCGTCCAATCCACTGGTCCAGATCACGGACATAGAGGCGGTGTCTGTCGCGGCCCGGGCGCGAGGCATTCCGACGGCCGTCGATTCCACCTGGAACACGCCGCTGATTACCCAGCCCCTCGCGCTTGGGGCTACCTACGTCATTCACTCGGCCACCAAGTACCTGGGGGGACACTCGGACTTGCTTGGCGGCGCCGTGGTGGGCTCGGGGACTGCCGTGGAAAGCGTATACCACGTCCAGAAGCACGGAGGGGCCGTCATGGACCCGTTCTCGGCATGGCTCGTGCTTCGCGGCATGCGGTCTCTGCCAGCCCGTCTTCGGGTGCAATGCGCGAGTGCCGAAGCCATCGCCCGGTTCCTCGATGCCCACGCCATGGTCCAGCGGGTCCACTATCCCAGCCTGGAGTCCCACGCCGGTCATGCGGTTGCACAACGCCAGATGCAAATGTGGGGAGGCATGCTGTCTTTTGAGATCGACGGCGGAAGATCAGCTGCGCTGGCTCTGACCGGCAAATTCAGGCACTTCCGCAGGGCTACCTCTCTGGGAGGAACCGAGAGCCTTGTCGAGCACCGTGCCTCCGTAGAGCCTGAACCACCAACCTCGCCGGAGGGCCTCCTTCGCATTTCCGTTGGCCTGGAGCATGTCGACGATCTCCTGGAGGATCTGGGTCAGGCCCTTTCGTAGCTTTCGGAGTCCGCGCTTGGTATCACACTCTCCACCCTCCCCCGGCAGCGTCACATGAACCTCCCCTTCTTCCTGGCCCGGCGCTTTGTTGCCGCGGATTCGCTTTCGGGCACGCTGCCGGTGGCGGCGGGACTGCACGGGGACGGCCTGTCCACGACGCTCGATTTGCTGGGAGAGTACATCTCCGAGAGGCACCTGGCCGAGCAGGCACGGGACGCCTACCTGGGGCTGGTCTCGGCGTTGGGTGCCCAGGACGAAATTGATCGCAACATCTCGATCAAGCTCTCCATGTTGGGACAGAAGATTGACGAGGGCTTCTGCCTCGACAACCTGCACCAACTCCTGACAGTCGCACGAGAAACCGACACATTCGTCCGTCTGGACATGGAGGGAAGTGACGTCACGTCCTCGACCATTGGGATCCTTGAGCAGGTCTACCCGGAATACCCCGACAACGTCGGGATCGTCCTACAGGCCTACCTCAAGCGAACCGGGGACGACATTGAGCACATGTGTGAGCTTGGTCCCCGTGTCCGGCTCTGCAAGGGAGCCTACAAGGAGCCGGCCGACATCGCCTGGCAGGACATGTCCCAGATTCGCGACCGCTACCTGGCCTACATGGAGACCCTGATGCAGCGAGGTACCTACCCGGCCATTGCCACGCACGATGACATCCTCATCGACGCTACCAAGGCGTACGTGGCCGACAACAGCGTTTCCAACGACAGCTTCGAGTTCCAGATGCTCTACGGTATCCGAGCGGAGACGCAGCGCAGCATTGCCGCCGAGGGCTTCGGCATGCGCGTGTACGTCCCTTACGGCCGCAATTGGTACCCGTATTTCTCCCGTCGACTACGTGAGCGCAAGGAGAACGTGTGGTTCGTCCTGAAGCACCTGTTCGTCAAGTAGGGCGACCTCAGCCTTCGCGCTCGGCCAGCCACCGTTCGGCATCTATGGCCGCCATGCAACCCGTACCCGCTGCTGTCACAGCCTGGCGGTAGACATGGTCCTGGGCGTCGCCGCAGGCAAAGACACCCTCTATGTTGGTATAGGTGCTGTCCGGGCGGGTCTGGATATAGCCCACGTCGTTCATGTCCAGCTGGCCGGCAAAAACCTCAGTGTTAGGTTTGTGACCGATAGCCACGAAGAAGCCCTGGACATCCAGAGTTCCTTCTTCGCCGGTGACCGTGTCCTTGGTCGCGAGCCCGGTGACCTCCTTGTCTCCGAGGACATCGGTGACCGTGGTATTCCAGTGGAACTGAATCTTGTCGTTGGCGAAGGCGCGTTCCTGCATGATCTTCGATGCGCGAAGTTCATCGCGCCGATGCAGCAGGTGAACGCGCTTGGCGAATCGGGTCAGGAAGAGTGCTTCCTCCATGGCGGTATCACCGCCGCCGACAATCGCCACTTCCTGCTCCCGGAAGAACGCGCCATCGCACGTGGCACAGGCCGAGACGCCGTGGCCGAGCAGGCGCCTCTCATTCTCCAGCCCCAGGTACTTTGCGGACGCACCTGTTGAGATGATGACCACGTCTGCTGTCAGCGCCTTGTCTTCATCCTGAACAAGACGAAACGGTCGCTCACTGAAGTCCACGGAGGTGATGACGCCCCAGCGCAGATCAGCCCCAAAGCGCGCGGCCTGCTTCTCGAAGTTCTGCATCATCTCCGGACCGAGGATGCCATCCGGAAATCCCGGATAGTTTTCCACGTCCGTGGTCGTGATCAACTGACCGCCGGGCTCCGCGCCCTGAATCACCACCGGGCTCATGTTGGCTCGCGCCGCGTAGAGCGCCGCTGTCAGGCCGGCCGGGCCCGAGCCAATGATGATCACCCGGTGGTGCTCAGCATTGCTGAAATCCATGTGCCTAGACCGATTGGGTGGCCAGTGATTCCAAACGCTCAGCGAGGACGCGCTTGGGAGCGGTGCCGATCAGCTGGTCCACTACACGGCCGTCCTTGAAGAAGAGGAGCGTCGGGATGGAGCGCACGTTGTAGTTCATGGCCGTCTGCGGATTGGTGTCCACATCGACTTTGCCGATTTTCGCGCGGCCCTCAAAGTCTGCCGCCAGTTCTGCCACAACCGGAGCGATCACACGACAAGGACCACACCAGGCCGCCCAGAAATCCACCAGGACAGGCTGGTCCGTGTTGAGGACCTCTTCCGAGAAGTTCGCGTCGGTGAGGGTGATGTATTTAGCGTCGTCTGCCATTGGATCTATCTCTTTTCAGGGGGGCTTGCGCCCTTTCATTTTCTGTTGGTTCCGGGTCTCTTGCCCAGGCGGATCTTGGTGTCCGCTACGAATTGTTTGTTACACCAGAGACTGAAGCGGCGCAATCCGTCCGTCCGTGACGTCCTGCCGGCGCAGGTTGCGCTCAGGTTCATGACATCATGGCTGGAATGGCCGACTCGAACACCTCCCGGAGGTTGGCGACATCTGCCGACAAAATCTGCTCGCCGTCCCGGCTCAACTCCAGATTCCCGGTTGCCACGTGACCGAGGACGGTGGTGCGAGAACCGTGTCGGATGGCCAGTGCCTCCAGTGCATCCAGGGATTCGGGTCCCACGGACACCACAATGCGGGACTGTGCCTCGCCAAACAGCTGGGCATCCAGCCGAGGCCCTCCGTTCAGGTCCACCTGCGCTCCCAGTTCACCATGCAGGCAACTCTCGGCCAGGCAGACCAGGAGGCCTCCATCGGAAACGTCGTGGGCGGATTTGATAATCCCGTCCCGGATGGCTCCCAGGCAGGTGGCCTGGACGGCTGCTTCCTCATCAAGATCCAGATGTGGCGTGTCGCCGGCCGTGAGGCCGTGGATTACCGAAAGGTATTCGGAGGCAACGATCTCCTCATCGTGCACCCAGTCACTGGGCGAGAGCAGGACAACGACATCGCCCTCGTCCTTGAAGTTTGAGGTGGTGGCGTCCCGCTCGACGTCTTCAACCAGGCCTAGCATTCCGATGGTAGGCGTCGGGAAGACGGCTCCCTCGGGGTTCTCGTTGTAGAAGGAGACATTGCCTCCCGTGACGGGCGTGTTGAAGGCACGACAAGCATCGCCCATGCCGCCGACGGCCTCCTTGAACACCCAATAGACCTCCGGCTTGTAGGGATTGCCGAAATTCAGGCAGTTGGTGACAGCCACCGGTTCTCCGCCTGCACAGACTACGTTTCGGGCCGCCTCAGCTACCGCAATCCGGCCCCCCTGTCTAGGGTTCAGATAGACAAAGCGTCCGTTGCAGTCCGTCTTCGCAGCGAGTCCGCGACGGGTCCCCTTGATGCGGATGACCGCGGCATCCGAAGGGCCGGGGCCGACTACCGTATTTGTCCGGACCTGCGTGTCGTACTGCTGAAAGACCCAGCGCTTGGAAGCAATGTTGGGTGACCCCAGCAGCTTTTCGAGGACGCTGCCTACCTGCGTGGCATCGAGGTCATCAACCTGGTCTGATGTAAAGGCGCTCGTCCGATCCAGGTATTCGGGGCGACTCGTTTCTCTGTAGTAGACCGGAGCCCCGCCACCAAGCACCAGGTGCTCAGCCGGCACGTTGGCAACCCGCTCTCCGTGCCAGATAATCTCCACGTGGCCGGTATCCGTGACCTCACCGATGTTGACGGCATGGAGGTCCCACTTTTCGAAGATGGCCTCGACCTCGGGTTCGCACCCGGGTTTCACCACCAGCAGCATGCGCTCCTGGGATTCCGAGAGCAGGACTTCGTAGGGCGTCATCCCTTCTTCCCGCATCGGAACCCGGTCCGCGTGAATGACCATCCCGGACTCCCCTTTCGCGCTCATCTCACAGGAGGAGCAGGTGATCCCTGCGGCACCCATGTCCTGAATGCCAACGAGCAGATCGGCACGGATGACTTCCAGCGTGGCCTCCAGCAGGAGTTTCTCGGTGAACGGGTCCCCGACCTGGACCGAGGGCCGCTTGGCTTCGCTTTCCTCTGAAATCTCCTCGGAGGCAAAGGTGGCGCCATGGATGCCGTCCCGCCCTGTGGACGATCCCACGATATAGACGGCGTTTCCAACGCCCTCTGCGATGGCAGATGCCGTGTGGTTCACATCCACCACGCCCACCGACATAGCGTTCACAAGCGGGTTGCCCTCATAGCTGGGGTCGAAGTACACCTCTCCGGCCACAGTAGGCACGCCGAACGAGTTGCCATAGTCGCCAATCCCTCGAACGACGCCATCGAACAGGTAGCGTACCCGTGGATTCTCCAGGCTCCCGAACCGGAGCGAGTTCAGTGAGGCGATGGGGCGGGCACCCATGGTGAAAATATCTCGCTGGATACCGCCAACGCCGGTGGCTGCACCCTGATACGGCTCGACCGCCGACGGGTGGTTGTGGGACTCGATCTTGAACACGCATCCCAGCCCGTCACCGATGTCCACGAGCCCGGCGTTCTCCTCTCCGGCACCTACCAGAAGACGCTCACCGTCGCGGGGCAGCGTTTTCAGGATGGCGATGGAGTTCTTGTACGAGCAGTGCTCGCTCCACATCACCGAATAGATGCCGAGTTCCACGAAGGTGGGGACCCGCCCCAGCCTCTCCAGGATCCAACCATATTCCTCTTCGGTGAGACCGTGATCGGCGGCCATCTCCGGAGTTACGGGCGGCATGGGCGCGGTTGCCGGCGGGGCTTCATTCAAGGACATGAGAGACAGGGCGTGGTTAGCCCGGAAGATACTTCTGACCCTCCCGTCGACCTGTAGAAACTCCACGAATGTGGACAGAAAGGCCCGCTACAGCTCATGAGCCCAAACGCCTCCTGAGGCTGATTCGAAGGAAGCCGCGCGTAAAACCGTCGCTAACAGGGTTTGCCCGCGGCCGTAAATGGCTTCCCGAAGGTGAAGGCCTCCGGGCCGGACCCGGACTGGGCAAGCGCGTCCAGTCTGGCGCGTGCCTCGCCCAACGAAGGCCTGTGGCCGGCCGGCACCCACCAGAGCACCAGATTGGGGCCTGTGAGCCGGTCGAACCACTCGCGTCGGCGGCGAAGGAAGTCTCCGTGACTGCTCTTGTAGACGTACTGACGAAGCGCGTCCAGATCCGTCCAGACCGACAGCGCCGTCAGAATGTGCTTTTCCGGAAAGGCCGTGCGCCAGGTTGGATCGGTGGCCTCATCCACCAACCTCCAGACAAAGCCGTCTGACGCCTCCGCTGCGGCGTTGATCTGGTCCACCGCCTCAAAGAAGCCGGCCATCACAGGATCGAACCGGCCGCTCTTGGCCTGCGCGATGTTCAAATGTGCGAGTTGGTACGTCATAACGTCCATGACGGGTATCCGAGCCGGTGACTTCGGCGCAGCGTCGGAAAATCCGACCCAAAAAGAAAGCGCCCCCTCGCTTTCACAGCAAGGAGGCGCTTTAAAGAGACCTCGGCAACGACCTACTCTCCCACCACTTGGGCAGTACCATCGGCGCTACAGGGCTTAACTTCTCTGTTCGGAATGGGAAGAGGTGGAACCCCTGTGCAATAATCACCGAGATCAAAAAGGTGACATTGTGACTGTTCCGTAGCGTAAGGCAAGGCGCCTCATCTTTCGAGCGCAGCGTAAGTGCGTCTCTGGTAAAAAAGCAGGTCTTAAGCCTGATGGGTAATTAGTACGACTCAGCTAAACGTGTTACCACGCTTACACATATCGCCTATCAACGTCATAGTCTATAACGACCCATAAGGGATATCTAATCTTGCGGCTGGCTTCGTGCTTAGATGCTTTCAGCGCTTATCCAATCCGAACATAGCTACCCTGCGATGCAGCTGGCGCCACAACAGGTACACTAGAGGTTCGTCCACTTCGGTCCTCTCGTACTAGAAGCAGATC
>JABDJZ010000546.1 GCA_013003255.1 Rhodothermales bacterium | reverse complement strand
CGCCTACTCCTCGATTGACTCGACGGACACTCTCGAAGAAGCCTTCGCGCCCGGAGGCGTGTTCGGCCGGGCGGCGCGGATCAGCATGGAGGCCGAGAACGACGGGGGAAGCGCCTCCTCGGGCGTGGCAGGTCGATTCAACCTGACGCCGGACATTGGCTACAACCGGGTCGAGGGTTTCAGTCCGGCCCTGAGCGCTGCGGTGGGACGTGACATTCAGGTCTTCGGCCGCTTCGGGCGGGCGTTCGGTCTGGAGGAGAACCTTTACGGCTACGGTTTGCGCCTGCGCCGAAACGGCTACCGGCTGGAGGTGGGCTTTGATCGGCGGGTCCGCAGCACGTACCCGTCCTGGACGCGGTCACGGATCGAGAACTCGATCGCGTTCGTCCTTGGAGCGCAGGACTACTTCGATTACTACCGGTCGGAACGAACGCACCTCAGCGTCTCGATTCCCGGAAGTGGTGCCTGGCCTGAGGTGTCGGCAGGTGTTGTCAGGGAGGACGCGCGGTCTGCTCCTCTCACCACAGACTGGCAACTGGTGGAGGATGAGCCCATCACCCGCAACCCGGCGCTTCCGGCCACACGCGTGGGTGCCTTTGAGTTTGGACTGGAGTGGGGCAACAAGCCGGACCCCTTCGGAATCGTGGGACTGGACTGGGCCCGGGTGGACGTCGAAGTCGCGCAGACTGGCCTTCTTGGTTCCGACCACAATTTTGTCCGGGGGCGCCTCCTGGGGACCTGGAGCGTAAACACATTCTAACGCCGCCGCTTCCTGCCGATGGCGCTTCAGGTTCACCTGAATGTCGGGATGTCTCTGCACGAGGTACCGCTGCACCGCCTGTGGACTGTGGACGGCAGTAATCGTGGCTCGAAACCGGGATCCCTACGGACGCTCCATGGCCGGCCAATGACGGGAGATCGGACGGCTTTTCTGGGCTGGGAGCACAACTTTCGCACGGTACCCTTCGAGAGACTCGGCCTTCGGCCGCTGGTGCGACGAAACCTCGGCATTATTGTCTACGGTGGGCATGGCCGCTCGTGGATTCGACCGGAGAATGACCCGGTGCCGGGGCTGAACGGGATTCTCCCGAGTGGCTGGCCTCTTCAGGTGCCGACCCAATGGCATCACGAAGTCGGCGTCTCGCTGAATGGCATCTTCGGGATGCTCCGCCTCGATGTGACAAGGAGACTGGACCGCCCGGAGTGGGCGCTCGGCTTTGGCGTGGCCAAGCTGCTCTAGTCCTCGCGTGTCCTGGGCGAGGCCAGGTGCTTTAGCCCGCGCTGGGCACTCGGGCGCCCAACTGCTCTAGCCCTCGCTCTCAACCGGGCGGCTGGGATCGGTGATCCACTCGCTCCACGACCCCGGGTACAGCGAGGCCCCGGACAGTCCGGCAGCTTCCATCGCCAGCAGATTGTGCGCCGCCGTAACGCCGGATCCACAGTAGTGCACCTGCTTCTCGGGCAGACCGAAGGCCAGGAAGTCGGCCCGCAGGTCATCGGCCGGACGGAAACGGCCACTGTCGTCCAGATTCGCCTGGAAGTGTCGGTTGCGCGCCGTGGGGATGTGTCCCGCCACAGGGTCCAGTGGCTCGACCAATCCGCGGTACCGCTCATTGGCCCGTGCGTCGACGAGGGCCGGAGCCGTCCCTTCCGCAAGGCTACCCAGGATATCGTCCGCCACGGTGGCTCGAACCAGTGGATCGGCGTTCGGGTAGGTGCCGGTGGCCCGAACAGGAACGGCCTTGGAGAGGGGAAGCCCGGCCTCCCGCGCCGCCGCCAGACCGCCGTTCAGTACCGCCACCTTTGCATGGCCGTGGTATCGAAGGAGCCACCAGGCCCGCGCTGCGAACGCGCCGTGGCCTTGATCATAGGCTACCACCTGCGTGTCGGGTGTGATTCCCCAGGAGGCCACGAGCGTGCGAAACCGCATTGAATCGGGGAGAGGATGGCGACCGGTGACACCCGGCTCAATCGGACCAGACAGGTCCCGGTCGAGGTGGGCGTAGTGCGCTCCCTCCAGGTGCCCCGTCAGATAGTCACGATGCCCGGCCTCGATATCGGTCAACTCAAAACGGCAATCCAGGAGGACCCACGAATCGTCCCGTTGCCGGCCCAGTGCGTCGGCGGTGATTAGCGTCGAGTAGGTCATGGTCTTCTAGGAGGGGTTTTGCGGAATATACCCCCACATGCCCGCCGCCGGCTTTGCCTTTCGACCGATGGACGGATAGCTTCGAATCGTGGCAGAAAAAAGCACAAACGGCAAGGTGAAGGGGCAGACCCCCTTGATGCGGCAATACTACCGGATCAAGGAGCGGCACCCCGATTCCATTCTGCTGTTTCGGATGGGCGACTTC
>JABDJZ010000381.1 GCA_013003255.1 Rhodothermales bacterium | reverse complement strand
GACGTAGACCGCACCGGCGGCAGGTGCGCCAATCACGACCGTATCTCCCGAACCGTCCATCGAGCGGCCGAAACCGTCCTCGCCCCCATCACCGGGGGACATTTGGGCGGTCAGGTGATACGCACCGTCAGCATCTGGGGAGTAGACAAATGCGGTGCCAGGGACCAGGAGGTTGCGTCCTTCACCAACGATGACGTCGTCGCCGGCGACCGCGACGGCGGCACCGTACTGAAGGGCGTACTGGGCGAACGCTGAGCCGGTCGAAAGGACCAGGAGGAGGAGAGCGGAGAGGACGCGTTTCGTAGCCTGGGGAGGATTGGGGAATCCCCACAGTACACAGGACAACGCTTTTGGGGCAAGGCAGTGGCTGCGGAGGGGCCGTTCGGCCCCTCAAAGGACTGGGGGCACCTGCCAATCGGGCGCTTCAACCCGCCACCGCGGCCTCACCGGCCGGCGACGCCCCTAGCTCCCAGACTCCGCCGCAGCAGCTTCAGCCGCCCTTGCAGCCCGGCGCTCCCGCATCACCCGGAAGTATGCCTGCGCATTCCGCCGGTGCTCGCCGAGCGTTCGGCTGAACAGGTGACTCCCGTCTCCGCGCGCCACGAAGAAGTAGTACCCGTGGCTCTCCGGCGCCAAGACGGCCTCAATGGAGGTGCGCGTGGGATTCGTCACCGGCCCGGGAGGGAGGCCCTGGAATTTGTAGGTGTTGTAGGGATGCTCAATCCGGTAGTCCCGGTTGAACAGCCTTCGCTTCGATCCCTCAAGCTGAATGAGGGCGTACTGGACGGTGGGGTCCGCCTGCAGTGGCCAACGATCCCGCAGGCGGTTCAGGTAAACCCCGGCGATGGTGGGCTTCTCCTCCTCAATGCCGGCCTCCCACTCGACAATGGCCGCCATGTTGGTGACGTCATCCTTGGAGAGGCGAGACGCCGGCGCGCCAGAGGCGGCAGCTCGCTCGAGTGCCCCCTCGTAGAACCTGTCGAACGTCTTCTTGACCTCGGTGATCACAGTCTGGGGTGAGGACTCCCAGTAGAAGAAGTAGGTATCGGGAAGCATGAACCCGAACACGTGCGCCGTATCGGTGCCAATCGAGGCGGTGAACTCGGGATCCGCCAGCGCCGCAAGAAACGCCTCTTCGGAGAAGGCCATCTCGGCGGCCACGGACCGCGCGACGAAGTCCTTGCGAGTCCCGGAGCGAATGGTCAGGCGGACCGGAGTTTCTTCGCCTCGCCGCAGTTTGCCCAGGAGGTCGATGTTCGACAGTCCGGCTTCGAAGGCGTAGTGCCCGGACTTGATCTGGTCGCCCCACCCGGTCCCGCGTGCCACGACATCGAAGGTCCATCGGTTCGCGAGGATGCCGTTCGAAACCAGCGAGTCCTGAATTGCTTCCAGGGACGACCCGGAGGGGAGCTTGACGGTGCGCTCGTCCTCAAATTCGGGAGTGTTGGCCGAAAAGGCCATCCAGGCCGCCGTACCTGCCACGGCGGCGCCGAGAACTACCAGAACTACCAGTACACGGACGAAGGTCTTGCGCATGCTCAAAGGGTTTGGCGGAGACAAACGTCTCTACCCCTCGCCTTGTTCACCCTGCACGTAGCGTCTTTCGAGGGCGCGGATTTCGTCAATGATGCGCTCGAACAGGTGTTTGACGGAGGCGTCGGGCAGCGGGCCCCGATTGGACTCCATTACATTTCGGAGCACTTCGTCCTCGCGACTCGGCACGTAGACGGGCATGCCCTGCTGCTTCTTGAGGCGGCCGATGCGATTGGCGCAGACGGCGCGCTCGTTCAGCAGGGCCAGGACGAGTCGGTCGATGAGGTCGATGCGGATGCGCCACTCCTGAAGGGAGTCGGCCTCGGAGCCCTCCGGAAAAGGGGGGATGAGGGCCCGGATGGCGGATTCGAGGTCCGCCCCGCCAGCGTGTCCCGCCTCGCCGCCCGCGGCCGTGCCGCCGGACCCGTCCGCACCACCGCGCTCGTTTCCCTGCCCGCTCACAGTTTCAACGCCGGCTGTGCAGTGAGCGAAAGCGGAGAAACCCGCCCAGCCTGCAGCTTCCGATACCCAGCCGCCGCAATCATCGCCGCGTTGTCCATGCAGTAGCGCATCTCCGGGACATGCACGGTCCATCGATCTTTGACCGCCATCCTGTCCAGCGCCGAGCGAAGGCCGGAATTGGCAGAGACCCCTCCCACAAGTCCAATCTCCTTGATCCCGGTCTGCTTCACGGCCCTGGCCAGTCCGCGGACCAGCATCTCCACCACCGCCGCCTGAAAGGAGGCACAGAGGTCGTCAAGATGCACCTCCAAATGAGCCACCCGCTCCTCGTCCGAAAACTCGTTCAGGTAATAGAGCACCGCGGTCTTGATGCCGCTGAAGGAGAAGTCCACGCCTTTCAGATGGGTCCGCGGAAAGCGAACAAAGGAGGCGTCCCCGGCAGGCGCCCGCCGGTCAATCTCCGGCCCGCCGGGGTAGGGGAGTCCGAGCAGTTTGCCCACCTTGTCAAATGCCTCGCCGGCCGCGTCGTCCCGAGTACGCCCGAGGGTTTCGTAGCCGAAGTCTTCCGTCACTTTGACGATCTGGGTGTGTCCGCCCGACACGATCATGCAGAGGAAGGGGAGCGAGGGCTCCTGCCCTCCGAGGAACAACGAATAAAGATGCCCTTCGAGGTGGTTGACGCCAACTAGGGGGACATCCAGGCCCCAGGCCAGTCCCTTGGCGTAGCTCAGGCCCACCAGAAGCGAGCCCGCAAGGCCGGGGCCATGGGTCACCGAAACAGCGTCAAGGTCTTCGTACGCCACACCAGCTTCGCGCAATGCCTGCCGGACCACGGGCACAATGAGTCGCTGATGATCCCGCGAGGCCAGTTCGGGAACGACGCCTCCGTACTGGATGTGAACGGGCTGAGAGGACACTACGCTGGAGGCCAGCGCACCGTCGATCACCACCGCCGCCGCGGTGTCATCACAGGAAGTCTCAATGCCGAGCACAGCGGCCATACCGGTCGTCGCGAATTACCCTCCACTCAGAGGGATTTGCATGAACTAATTCGGCCGGTCACACGTTATTGACAGGCGGTCCAAGTGCCGTCTATTATACGGTTTGGCCCATCCGGCCGACACATCATCTCGAACAACTCCAATGCGAAGCGCTTTTTTTGTTGCCTTCCTTCTTCTGATGGTCGTTGCGACCACGCCGGCCACGGCGCAGTTGAGAACCGGGGCCACCCAGATCGACGCGCCAGTCCGTCTCTATGACGCCGGCGGCTCGGGGATTTCGCTGAACAAGTACTTCAGCCCGGAGCATTTCAAGATGAGCCACAGCTTCGAGTTCTCGTCCGGCTCCTACGGCGGGAGCATGGGGATGTACACCAACTCGATGGCCTGGCAGTTCTCAAGCAAGCTGGCCGCGCGGGTTGATGTGGCCCTGGCCTACTCACCGGATGGTGCCAGCACTACGGGTCAGCTGTCCAACAACGGCTTCGGCAACCAGGGCGGGCGGGTATTCCTGCGTAACGCCGAACTGGCGTACCGTCCGACCGAGAACACGCTCTTCCACTTCTCGGTGCGCCAGAGCCCTTACGGTCGGTACATGTCTCCCTACGGTTACGATCGGTACGGATACAATCGCTACGATTCGGGGTTTTCCGGCCGATTCGGCTACAATGACAACTACTCCGGCAGCCTGTTCTGGAACGACCAGCGGAACTGACCGTCGAAGGGGCGAAATCGCTCCTGACACCACCGAACCGACTTGGATTCTGAACGGCTACGAAATGCGGGCCTGAATGCTGGACTCGCAGTGGCGGCACTGGTGGCCGTCGCGCTTCTCTACGCCTTTGTCGTCAGGTGGACGGGCCCCGATCCTGCACCGCTCGGCCGCGCCGTGGGAGATCTCGGCGACATCATCCAGGTGGACGTGAGAAACGGCTGCGGCGTGACCGGTCTGGCCGCGCGCATGACCGACTACCTGCGTGATCGCGGGTTCGACGTCGTCGAGCAGGGAGACCACGACTCGTTCGATGTGTCTCAGACACTAATCCTGGACCGCGTCGGGAATCCCCGGGCTGCTGAAGCCCTCGCCCGTGCTGTCGGGCTGGAGGCTGATCGCGTTCAGGAGGAAATACGGACGGACTATTTCCTTGACGCTACCATCGTGATTGGTGCGGACTACGCCACCATCTATCCCTTTGTCGAATCTGAAGGCGCTCAGCCTTCCTGCCAATGAGCTCCATCCCTGACGCCTTGAAACGGAAAGAAGACGCACCTGCCCGTACCTCACAAACCCCGGTAAAGACCATCGCGGCGCTGGCCGTGGAGGCAGCGCTTGACAAGAAGGCGCTGAACATCGTGGTGATGGACATGGCCGGCATCTCCGGGGTGGCCGACATGTTCGTGCTCTGCACGGGCGAGTCCGAACTGCAGGTCAAGGCCATCGCGGACGCCGTCATCGACGAGATCCGTGATGGGGCGGGCGAGAAGCCGTGGCACAAGGAAGGCTACGATCACAAGAACTGGATCCTGCTCGACTACGTCGATCTGGTCGTACATGTGTTCCACCCGGAACAGCGGGAATTCTACGCGCTCGAACGCCTGTGGGGTGATGCCCCCATGGAGGAGGTTTCTTCCGATGGGACGGCCGCCGAAGTGAAGCTGCTCTCCTGACGGAAATACCGATGCGCTACCTCCCTGCGGTTCTTGTCCTGATTTTCCTTGCCGGATGCACCAATCTTCGGCGGGAGGAGCCGGCACCGGAAACGC
>JABDJZ010000369.1 GCA_013003255.1 Rhodothermales bacterium | reverse complement strand
CAGGGCCACGGTAAGCGACCGTGCGGATCGCTCAAACCAACGGACATTGAGTTCGGCCAATGCGAAATAGGTGAACGTGCAGGCATAGGGAATGCACAGGAAGAACAGCCATTCCTCCAGCGGTAGGCCGGCAATCCGGACGCCCAGGATGTAGGCATCATTGAACCCCCAGATGCCGGCTGCCGCAAAGGGAATGTCCCAGACGATGAATCCGGCCAAAACCAGGAGGCATCCCGGGATGAAGGCCCGCCAGTAGCTGCTGAACGGCATCTTCCCGTGCCACGAGAAGGCCAGCGGGATCGAGATGACCGCTGCGTTCAGGAGCAGATACAGGTACGACACTCAGGTAAGCGTAGTCTGCCTCTGACGGGACTCGAGCGTGGCCTTGGCTTCCCGGTAGAACCGGGGCGGCGCCAGGAGCATGCCGAAGCATTCGCCATCCTCGGGCCCGAGGTGTTTGTGGTGGACCAGATGGGCTTTGCGGATGGCCATGAAGTAGGCATTGTCCGTCTTGCGGAGGCGCTTCACCCGCTGATGGATAAAGATGTCGTGCACCACCACGTAGGCGATGCCGTAGAGCAAGATGCCGAATCCAATCCAGAGCCGGAAATCACCATTCATGGTGCCCGTCATGAAGAAGTAGGCGCTCGGAATGGCGAAGATCAAAAAGAAGATGTCATTCTTCTCAAAGAAGCCCGGCTGGTGGTTGTGGTGGTCATAGTGAGCCCACCACATGAACCCGTGCATGACGTATCGGTGCGCGGTCCAAGCCACGGCCTCCATGGCCATGAAGGTGCCGAGGACTATCAGGAAGTTGACCAGGATGGTCATGGTTTCTGACGGCAGGTTGTTACTTGGCGTGCCAGCAGTGCGGTTACCGGACCGCGCGATCGAAGCAGATACGGAACCAGGACGTAAAGTCTCCCGGCCGCTCCTCCAATTCCCGACGAATCACATCGACCGGCGTCCAACGCCAGTCGGCGACTTCTGCCGGATCCGGGTCCGGGGTTCGGTCCGTCCGGCCAACAAACACGTGATCATACTCGTGTTCCACAAGTCCCCGGTCCAACTCGGCCCTGTAGACGAACGTGAAGTGGGGCTGTATGTCGCACTCCAGGCGCATCTCCTCCCAGAGACGCCGATGTGCCGCGTTCTGAACGATCTCGCCTGGCTGGGGATGGCTGCAGCAGGTATTTGACCAGAGTCCGCCGCTGTGGTACTTGCTCTCGGCACGACGCTGCAGCATCAATTCTCCCCGGTCGTTGAAGACAAACACGGAGAATGCCCTGTGGAGCAGCCCACGTTCGTGAACCTCCAGCTTGCCCATCTCGCCAATGGGCCGGTCGTTGGTGTCAACAAGCACCACCGGATGCTCTAGTTCTGGGGCCTGCATGCTTCGATTTCGTTGGTGATGCGATCAATGAATGCTTCGTGCTCTGGGTCATCCGTCCAGATCCCCGCCTCAAGAGCCCGGGAAACGGCTCCGCAGTCCTCTTCCAACGCGTCCGCGTACCCAAGGAACCGCGGCGCGTTGCTCTGAACGGTGACCCGCAGAAAGCGGAGTTCGGGCTGATTCGGGTGTTGCTCGATTAGAGCGTCCAATCGGGATGTCCACCTGCTGAAGCTGCGCCACTTCGCCCAGACGTTTCGCCGTTGCGCGCTGACCAGCAGGTGCGCCACCGCCAGATAGCCGGCGCGCAGAACAGACGTTGAGTCATCCGATTGTTCGAGACTGCGAAGGAGTTCGACCTGCGCCTCATCATCTGTCGCTGCGCGGAAGTCGGCCCTCCAACCCTGGTTTGGGTCGTCGCCGGGGGACTGGTCGGCGCTCTGGGCACGCACCATGCCCGCAAGGGGAAAGACCATGGATGCGAGCAGGACCCATCGATGCCATGTCCGGGAGGCACTGCTCATATCAGGTTCAGTCGGTGACGAATCCAGGTCTTGGCCATCAACAGCGCTTTCTGGCTGTCCGGCACGCGCACCCGTGTGTGCAGCACCTCGGCGCTCGGGACCTTCCTGATTCGATCCAGCAGACGCCGGTAATAGGTGTAGGCCAGCAGCACCCCGAAGCGCGCTTCGCGTGGCAACTCCGCGATCCCTTTTTTGGCTTCCTCGAGATCCGCTTCGATCTCGTCCTCGATGGCTTTCTTGGCGGCATCGTCGAACGAATCGAGTTCCACGCCCGGAAAGTAGGTGCGGCCGAGTGCGTGGTAGTCCTCTTTGAGATCCCTGAGGAAGTTCACTTTCTGGAACGCCGCGCCGAGCCGAATGGCTGCGGGCTCCAGACGATCATACTCTGCCTGATCACCGCGGACGAAAACCTTGAGGCACATCAGACCGACCACCTCGGCGGAGCCCACGATGTACGCATCGTACCCCTCGCGGTCATACGCAGTTCGATCCAGATCCCAGGACATGCTCCGCATGAACTGATCAACGTGCTTTCGGTCAATCCCGTAGGCGTGGTAGGCCCACTGAAACGCGTGGAGAATGGGATTGGTACTGATCCGCTCGTCCAGCGCCCGGTTCAGATCCACCTGCAGGCGATCGAAGAGGGTCTGCTGATCATAGTCGTGGAATGAGTCCACAATCTCGTCCGCCAACCGTACGAATCCGTAGACGGCGTAGATGGCATCCCTGAGTTCCGGCGACAGCGCCCTGATGCTCAGGGAGAACGATGTCGAATAGGTCTTGGTGGTCACCCGACTGGAGGCCAGCGAGATGCGCCGATAGATGGCCATTCTATCCAGGATCGCCGCCATGGTCAGTTGCCTCCCCCGCCGATTCCGGCGAGCCACACGTCGGCCTCGCTTGCTGCCATCTGGCCGCTGATCAAGCTTGGAGGCACACCAGGACCGGGCGTGGTCAACTGGCCGGCAAAGAAAAGCCCCGGCAGGCGGCTCTTCATCTTGGGCTTCAGGAAGGCCGTCTGGGACAGCGTATTGGCCAGCCCATAGGCATTCCCTCGGAACGAGTTGTAGTCGCTCTGGAACTCGCGGTGCGCATAGTCTCGACGCACAACGATCGACGGTCTCAGGTCGTCCCCCAGGTGCTGCTGCATCCGGTCCATCACGATGTCAAACTGCCGCTCCCGCTCCTGATCGTCGTGCTCCAGTCCAACGGCCAGCGGCACCAGGACGAACAGGTTTTCGCAGCCCTCGGGCGCGACCGTCGGGTCCGTCCTGGACGGTGCACAGACGTAGAACAGCGGGTTGTCCGGCCAGGCCGGGTGGTCATAGATGACCCTGGCGTGCGGCTCGAACGGGACGTCGAAGAACAGGTTGTGATGCTCCAGCGCATCCACCCGCCGGTTCAGCCCGAGGTAGAACAACATGGATGAGGGCGACATGACGCGCTTCTGCCAGTAGGCTTCCGAGTAGCGACGCCAGCGCTCGGCCAACAGGTTTTGCTCCACGTGGTGATAATCGGCCGCGGCAATGATGGTGTCCGCTTCCAGCGTCTCTCCCGAGACTACCACGCCGCAGGCGCGTCCGTCCTTCTCCAACACCTGCTCAACGGGGGCTCCGAACCTGAATCGCACGCCCAGGTCCCGGGCGACCGACACCATGGCCTTGACGATCTCATGCATTCCGCCGCGAGGATACCAGGTGCCCAACGCGGTGTCTGCGTAGTTCATCAGGCTGTACATGGCCGGAATGCTCTCAGCGCGCCCCCCGAGAAAGAGGACCGGGAATTCCAGGATGCTTCTGATTCGGGGGTCGGAGAACCTCTTGCGGACGTGCCGGGCCAGCGAGCTGAACATGGAAAGCCGCATCATCTCCGGCAGGACGGTGACGTCCAGAAGTTCTGCCGGGGAGTGTCCAGGCTGCCGAACGAAACGCCCCATTCCCAGGTGGTACTTGCGACCGGCCTCTTCCATGAAGTCCCTGAACTTCTCGCCGGCTCCCTCCTCCATGGATTCGAAAAGGTCCGCCACAGCGTCGGTGCCAGCCGGGATGTCCACGGGTCCCGGCGCAAACCACGTGCGGTACGATGGGTCGAGGCGGACCAGATCCAGGTGCTTCTCGACTGAGGACCCCGCATCCCGGAAATGCTCCTCAAAGACCTCGGGCATCCAGTACCAGCTGGGCCCCATGTCAAAGCGGAATCCGTCGACCTCAAACTCGCGCGCACGGCCTCCCGGAGTCTGGTTCTTTTCGACTACCGTGACGGAACGCCCCAGCATGGCCAGCCGGGTGGCAGCCGCGATACCGGCAAACCCGGCTCCGATCACGATGGCATCCGTGCGGGACCCGCTCATGCGATTTCCTCCAGGTAAGAACTGAAGTCCGCAAACGAATGGAAGCGGGTTCCATGGACTGTGGCATCGGGCCATGGTCCACTTCCTCCCAGGACCAGCTTCGTTCCGGAACGATGACAGGCTTTGCCCACCGCCTGAGCCAGGGCCGGAAGTTCGTTCGCCCGCGGGGCGGCCCTCGTGGCGGAAAGGGCAATCATGTCCATGCGGCCCGATGCGGCCGTCGAAATGAGGTCCTCCGTCGGAGTTGACGCCCCAACCCACAGGGACTGCCAGCCGGATTCACGAAGGCAGAGCTGCAGGAAGGAAAGGCCTAGTGTATGCCGGTCACCGCCGACGCTAGCCAACATGCACGTGGGATCCAGCGGAGATCTCGGCATAGTGGCGACAATCGCCGACAGCGCCCGGGATAGGCGTTCGGAAGCCACGTGCTCTTCCATGACGGTAAGGGTGCCCTGAGCCCAGCGCATGCCGATGACCCCCAGGCCACGTATGGCCTCATCGGAAACGGCGCTCCAGGATCCGTGACGACTTCGGGCCGAGAGCAGGGTGGCCTGCAGTTCGTAGACATCCGCCTTGAGCATGGCGTCTGCCCAATACTCGCCGGCGTCAGCCTCCTCACCTCCTGTTCCGCCGGGGCGGAGGCTCGTGGGAGATGACAATCCGTCCCCAGCGCCGCGATAGCGGGCGCGTCCCGGACCGGCGATTTCATACCCGCCTGCCGAACTGCGCATGGTCTGGAGGAATCGGAGTAAATCTGCACGGTCCACGCGGCGATGCCCTCCAGGCGTGCGGACCACCCGGATGCGCTGCTGGTCCGCCCAGCGCTTGATGCTGCTTACACCAACTCCGGCTATCTCGGCTGCCTCACTCGTCGTCACCAAATCGTCCATGGTGTGAAATATCGAACGGTTTGGTCGAAATAACAACACCGAAACGTCCAAAGCGTTTATATTTGGCGCTATGAACGTTTTCATGACAGGCGGAACGGGGTTTATCGGGCGGGCGCTGGTTTTGCGTCTTCGCCGGGATGGCCACTCAGTGACCGCGCTAACGCGAAGTGTAGATAAGGGTCGATCCCTGCTGGGCCTCGAGGCTGATCTACTTGACGCGTCCTCAGACGATGAAACGCTGATCGCTGCCCTTGACCGGGCGGATGCCGTGGTGAACCTGGCCGGCGAACCCATTCTTGGGGGACGATGGGACGATGCCAAGATGCGGCGGCTGAGACGCAGTCGGGTTGACCTGACCGAACGGTTGGTTGGCCTGATGGAGCGCGCGGACTCTCCACCATCCGTGCTGGTATCTGGTAGCGCCGTGGGCTACTACGGCGACCGCGGCGCGGAAGAACTGGAGGAAGACGCGGATCCGGGCTCAGATTTTCTGGCGCAACTCTGCGTGGATTGGGAAACAGCGGCACTCAAGGCTGAGACCTTCGGCACTCGGGTGGTCCTGGTTCGCACCGGCGTGGTGCTTGGACGAGGCGGCGGCGCGCTCGACCAAATGCTCCTGCCATTCCAGTTTGGCCTGGGTGGCCCCATTGGCTCGGGCGAGCAGTTCGTGCCCTGGATTCACCTCGACGACCTCGTCGAGATGATGGCCGAGGCCGTCGTCAATTCGGCATACACCGGCCCCCTGAACGGAGCAGCGCCGAAACCGGTGACGTTCAAGGCTTTTGCCCGCGCGCTTGGGCAAACGTTGTCCCGACCTTCGTTCCTGCCCGTGCCCACCTTGGCCGTCAAAGCGCTCTTCGGCAAGGCCGCCTCGGTGCTGCTGGGTAGTCAGCGTGTGTTGCCCCGTCGATCCACGGATCTGGGCTTCTCGTTTCGATTCGGCAATCTGGGGGCCGCGCTGACCGACCTCCTCGACAACTCTTTCGTCCAGTCACGCCCGGTAGATGGTGACCTACCCGAATCCGAGTACCTGAGGAAGAACCCGCCCAAGTATGCGCTGACCACGCAGGTGCGTCTCTCGCAACCCATTGAAGAGGTGTTTCCGTTTTTCTCCAGACCGGAGAATCTGGGCCTCATCACGCCTTCCGCCATGCAGTTCCGCATTACCGACATGCCGGACCAGATGGACGAGGGCGTTCACATCAGCTACCGGCTGAAGGTCGGGCCCGTCCCCCTGAAATGGACATCCCTGATCGATGTCTGGGAACCCGGCCGCCGCTTCGTGGACTCCCAGCTGCAGGGGCCCTACTCGAGTTGGTGGCACGAACACAGGTTTGAGCCCGACGGGGACGGTACGCTGATGACCGATACAGTCTTTTACGCCGCCCCGGCAGGGCCTCTCGGAGGGGTGGCCAACGCCCTTTTTGTCGAGGACGAACTGCGAAAGGTATTCGGGTATCGGTCGGCCGTGGTTCGCGCCCGCTTCGGAGCAGACGCCCGGTAGCACCGGTTTTGTGAGGCTTCGGACTCGGGGAGGCAGGGCAGATCCCGAGTCCGCCGGGAACGGGTGGAATGCGTGGGCGTGCCAACATGGACCACTTG
>JABDJZ010000360.1 GCA_013003255.1 Rhodothermales bacterium | reverse complement strand
GGGCGATGCATGGGATGGGGGATCACTCGATGGGTTCGGTCAGGATGGCCAGGAAGGTGCGGATGCCGTCGATGTAGTTGCCGACACGCAGGTTCTCGTTCGGGGAATGCTGGTTGTTGTCGGCATTGACCGTCGGTACCGTGACCGCCGGCACACCCAGCGTCGTGATGAACGGCGAAATTGGAATCGACCCGCCGGACATCCGCTTTCGGACCGGATCTACGCCAAAGGCCCGCCGCATGGCGCTGGTCAGCCAGATGCCCACGCGGCTGTCGTAGGGCGTTCGGTAGGCCTGGTAGGAAACGGAGTAGTCAAATGAGGCCAGCCTAGGGTAGGCCTGGCGTTCTGCCTCGGTAGGCTCTCGGTCCGGGATGAGGTAGAATCCTTGATCTTCAATGTGCTGCCGCACCAGCCCGACCAGCCGTTCTGGGTCGGACTCCGGTACGATCCGGATATCGATCTCGGCGGTGGCTTCGGGTGGAATGATGGTGCGTACCCGGTCTCCGACCCATCCGGACGCCATCCCACGCACATTGAGACTTGGATACTGGATGGACTCCTGGTAGGTGGGCGCTACGGCGTCTGCTTCGGCGATTCCGATGTCTCTTCGAATCGCGGGCTCATCATCCGGCACCTGCGCCAGAATCTCACGCGTGTCCCGATCCAGGTTGACGCCGTCATAGAAGCCGGGAAGCGTGACGCGTCCTTCGGCATCCTTCATCGAGCCCACCAACTGTGCCAGCCGCATGGCCGGGTTGGGGACGTAGTTGCCCCAATGGCCGGAGTGCTGCGCAACGCGAGGTCCGAAGACAGTAAGCGTAACTGTGGCGATTCCGCGTGCACCGAATGTCAGCGATGGGACGTTGGACACGTGCCGGGGCCCGTCATAGATGATCAGAAAGTCGGCCGACAGTGCCTCGCTGTGCTTCTCGACGGCGCCCGGATGGGGAGATCCCAGTTCCTCCTCGAAGTCCATCACCACCTTGATGTGGTGGGATTGGCGCAGGCCCTCGCGCCCAGCGGCGTCCAGAGCTGCGAGAAACATCCCGACAGGACCCTTGGCGTCAGACGCCGACCGCGCAAAGATGCGCCAGTCCGGATCGACAGGGCCGTTCAGTGAGGACCACGGAATGGTGCGCCAATCCTGACCATCTAATTCCTTGAGCACCGGATCATAGGGCGAGGGCTGAAACCACGCCGTGGTATCCACCGGTTGACCGTCAATCTGCAGGTAGATGAGAACGGTGGGATCTTCCGGCCGTGGCGATCCCCGCTCCGCCAGAAGGAGGGGTGGCCCTCCCGTCTCCAGGATGCTGGTCTTGAAATCCCGTGCCTCAAACGCCTGCTTCATCCACGCCACGTTGCGCTCCACGTGATCCGGATAGTGGGCATCGTTCGGGATGCTCAGCAGTTCGTGAAACTCGGTCCAGGATGAGGCGGCAGCGGCTTCCGCCATACGGGCAAGCGCATCGGCGTCCTGAGACACAGCCGGCCGGGGTGCCAGCAGGCAGGCCGCGGCCAGCGCCGGTGCCACGATCCGGCAGCGCCAGCGCGTCCTGCGAGTCACGCCGCAACCAGCGGTTCTTTTCAAGGCGCCCATGTTTCTACCGATTACTCCGACCGGGAGTCCACGGCGCACCGGCCGCCTCAAGCGCGGTTTCGGCGGCCTCCAGCCGGTCACGGAATACATCCATCTTCGGCCCGAAGGCGTCGAATGCCTCGGCCCCGATCTCCAGCCCGCGACGCTGGGTCTGCGTCGGTGGCTGGGTGGTGGAGCGCAGGGATCCGGTGACCCGGCCCACCCGCGAGCGGATGGACGGTGAAGTGGTTTCGTTCAGGCCTCCCCGAACCCGGTCCCCCGTCAACTCTGTCCGCAGGTTAGTCAGTCCGGCCTCGAGGCCATCAATCAGCTGGAAGAGTTCAGCATCCGCTCCCGGGGCGAGAAGCAGCGCCGCTCTCATGTGGCGCAGACGATCGCCCCACTCTCCGAGTTCGGCGTTGGCGATTCCAATCTGCCGTTCCAGCTCGCGGGCCTTGGAATGGATGGCGATGGTACTGCTGTGGTCTCCCGGGTGAAGGGCCTTCACGCGGAACGGAGTCTCATCTCCAACGGGCCGGGCTCCTTCGCGATCGATGACTACCAGTTGGGCCGAGTAGGCGCCTGGTGCCACCAATGGTCCGAGGGGCGCTCCGGACCAGGGGGAGACAAACCCGGGCTGCACCAAATTGACAGGGTCGGGAGCCGGCATCCGCAGATCCCAGGTCACGCGGTGTACACCCGCCCTGGCTGGCAGCGCGAGCCAGCGAACAGTTTGCCCCTCCGCATTCATAATGGCCATGAGCACGCGCGGCCCGGCCTCGCGGTCTTCGGCGGTCAGTCGGTCCCATCCCGGGAACGGAACGTCACCGGCCTCCTCGCGAATGGCCCGCTCCTCCGCGCGTCGCTCTTCCTGCATTGTCGTGGGTGCCTCGGGCAGGTAGTACGTGAAGGCAGCGCCGAAGTCCGGGTTGGGCGTGGTGAAGTCATCGTCGCCCAGGGTGGGTTTACCCGGCGCCTGCATCGGGACGTTGGGGACGTACCACCACGCATCGCGGACCGGAAAAATGCCGCCCTCCGGCATGGTCCCGGCGTGGCGCAGGGCCGTGTAGTCGTCAAGGACGTAGAAGCCCCGGCCAAACGTGGCGCCTACGAGGTCATTGTCCCGTTCCTGAATCTTGACATCGCGGAAGGCGATGGTGGGCGCACCCGGGAGCCGCTGCCAGTTCTCGCCGAAGTTGGACGAGAAATACAGCCCGTTCTCCGCAGCCAGGAACAGCAAGTCCTCATCGACCGGATCCTGCTGGACCATCCACGCAATGACACCGTCGGGCAGGTCTCCACTGATAGAGCGCCAGGTGGTGCCGTTGTCCCGGCTGTAGTAGACCAGTGGGTCATAGACCCCCAGTTTGTGGACGTCCGCGATGGCGAAAACGCCGGCCTCATCGTGCCTTGACGCCTCCACATCGTTGATGAACGCCTGGCTGTCCACGCCGGGAAGCGGGGAGGCCTGCCGCCAGTTTTCGCCGCCATCCAGCGACACCTGAATGAGGCCGTCATCAGAGGCTGTATAGAGCACACCTTCCGTCACATAGGACTCGGACATGCCCGTAATGGTCGAGTACTTCGACATGGCGCCGTTGTGGTACAGGGCATCCACGCTCCACACCCGGCCCATGATCTCCAACTCGTAGCGATTGACGTCCCGCGTCAGATCTCCGGAAATTGCGGTCCACGAATTGCCCCGGTCGTCACTCTGCCAGAGGCGCTGGGAGGCTACGTAGACCCGGTTGCGATGGGGGCTGATCAGGATAGGTGCATCCCAATTCCAGCGCTCAGGAGCGTCGCCCGGCTCAGGCTGCGGCTGGATGTCGATGACTTCCTCAGTCCGCTTGTTGTGCCGATACCAGTTGCCCTGCTGGGTGGCCATGTAGCCGATGTCGTCATCTTCCGGGTCGAAGGCCACGCCCTGCCCGTCCGATCCCAGCGGCACGTACCAGTCCCGGTTGCGAACACCTTCCCTGTTGAGAGTACGGGAGGGCCCCATCAGTGTCCCCAGGTCCTGGGCACCGCCCAGCACGTCGTAGAACGGCGACCGGTTGTTCACCGCCACCTTGTAGAACTGGCTGATCGGCAGATTGGGGAAATGGCGAAAGGTCTTTCCCTCGTCGAACGTCTCGTACAGACCGGCGTCGGTCCCTACCAGCATGTGGGTTGGGTCCTCGGGATCGATCCACATGGCGTGATTGTCCGAGTGCTTGCCCCAGCCCGTTTCCAGTTCGCTGAACGAGTGGCCCGCGTCGCGGGAGACGTGCAGCCAGACGTCCATCTGATAGATCACGTCGGGGTCTACGTGCGAGGCCTCCAGTTCCTGGTAGTAGTGGGGGCCCGTACCACCGGAGGTGTAACTGCTCCGGCGCTCAAAGCTCTCACCCTGGTCCGAAGAGAAGTACAGTCCGCGCTCGGAGGCCTCGGACTCCATCGTGGCATATACCCGGTCCGGATCGGCAGGGGTGACCGCGAGACCAATCTTGCCGACATCGCCCTTCGGGAGTCCGGTTGTGATCCTTCGGAACGACTGCCCGCCGTCCGTCGATTTGTAGAATCCGGATTCCGGCCCGCCTGCCAGGAGTGCCCAGGTCTTGCGACGTCGCTGGTACGTGGCCGCGTAGACCACGTCCGGGTTGGTCGGGTGGAATTCCAGATCGGTCACGCCTGTATCGTTGTTCACGGACAGGACATTGTCCCACGTCTCCCCACCATCCGTGGATCGGTAGACTCCGCGATCACCACCGTCTGACCACAGCGGCCCTTCTGCCGCCACCAGAATGTGGTTGCTGTCCCGCGGGTCAATCAGGATTCGTCCGATGTGCTCAGAGTCCTCCAGTCCCATGTGGTCCCAAGTCTCGCCACCGTTCCGCGAACGGTAGATGCCGTCACCCCAGGCCACGTGTCGGCCGGAGACGTTCTCGCCCGTCCCCACCCAGACCACGTCCGGGTTGTTGGGGTCGATGGCTACGTCACCAATGGAGTAGGAGGGCTTGTCATCGAAAATGGGTTCGAAGGACACGCCGCCGTTGGTGGTCTTCCAGACATTGCCGGAGCCCACCCCGATGTACCACGTGCTCGGCCGGTCCGGGTGCACCGCGATGTCGGCAATTCGCCCACCCATCAGGGCCGGGCCGATGCTGCGAAGATCCAGGGCCTTTCCGATGTCTGCGGCTGTCTGCGCGAAAGCAGCGGGTACAAGGATCAGCGAGAGAAGGAGTGCGGAGAGGATTCGCATGGTGGCGGGGCGATGGGTGTCGGAAGGGCTGGAGTATACGGGGGCTCGGCGGCGAGCCGCGCTAATTGAGTGGACGGGTGTCGATCCGGTAACCCCTGTCGTAGGAGCTCCAGATGTCCCGAACCCTGACTCGGGCGAGTTCCGTCTTCTCGGAGGGTGGGCACGCTACGATGATCGGTCCATCGGGCTTGACGAGATTGGCCTCGCCCATCAAGGTCAGTTCGACCTCGAGATCTTGGCTGGTCCCGTTGACGAAGGAATACACGAGCTCGTCATCGTCCATCTCCAACTCGACGCAACTGCCGTTCTCGCCGCAATTGGATTGCTTCTCGAAGATGTAGCGCCATTTCCAGCGCCAGCGCTTTCGCGAAGTCTCCTGTGGAGACGGCTTGGTCAGCCGAAGTGCCCGCTGCGTCCGCCCGGCCTTGTAAGTCTTGGTGTAGGGAAGTCGGCGACTGGAGCGCCAATTGTAGAGATCGGTGAAACTGATCTCGACGGCGATCTCACGCTCGGTTCGATTCTCGACGAAGAAGTCAATCTGGCCAGCCCGGATCTCACGCTCGAAGACGCAGATGCCGACCGGATTGCAGGATTCGTTTCTGCGCTGCGCCTCGGCATCAGGCACGATGGCGGCGAGGGTGGCGCACGCGAGGAGCGTGACAATAGTTCGAGTCATGGCGGTAAAAGGGAGAAGGATTGCTTGACTACACCCGCTCGGCGATGCATTCAATTTCAACCATGGCATCCATGGGGTTCTGGCGAACGGCAATGGCGCTGCGCGCAGGGGTGTGGCCGTCGAAGCGGCGGGCATACACGGCGTTCATGCCCTTGAAGTCATTCATGTCTTTGAGAAAGACCGTGCACTTGACCACGTTCTGGAGTGTAAGCCCCAGTCCTCCGAGGACAATCTCGATGTTGTCCATCACCCGCTCGGTCTGTTCTCCGATGTCGTTCCCGACGATTTCCATCGTGTCCGGGTCAAGTGGGGTCTGGCCCGAACAGAAGACCAGGTTGCCGGAGGTGATGGCGTGGCAGTACGGTCCGATGGCAGCTGGAGCGCCGTCTACGTGGTGGGTGGTCATAGTGCGATGTGGAGTGCTTGACTATCGGGCGGGGAGGACGATTACCTCAGGGTGCGTCCTCTGCAAAATATGCGTTCCCGCGCCCATATCGTTTTCCTCATGATCGTCGCCAGCCTGTCTGGCGGGCGGGCGATGGCACAGTCTGTGGACCTCGGAAGTGAATTCGTGGTCTTCGTGGACTCAGCCAATGTGGCGATCCCTGATATTGAGCCTACGCTGACGGAAGACCCGGACGACGCATCCAACCCGGTCCTTCGGATGGACTTTGCCAGTTGGGCATCCGTGGCGATGGCCTTTGATGAGGCGCTGGGAGCCGACCTCTCCGCCATGGTCTCGTCCGAGCCGGGGCAGACTACGTCCATGTTCATCCGGTTGCGGGTGGATACCGATTTCCAGGGCCGAGGAGACTGTACAGATTCCGGGAGCTCCTGTCTTTCGCTCTCCCTGTTTGATTCGTTCTCGGGCCCGCAGGACCGCGAGTCCATCGACTCCGGTGCCGGTGACGCGGCCATGCGCCTCAAGTGGTTCATTCCCGACAGTCTGCGGGACGGTGCCTGGCATGATCTGGAAATCCCGCTTCCGCCGACCACGCTGGCGGCACTCGAGAACGCCCGCACGCAGGGCGCGCTCACGGGGTTGCAGTCCGGCTGGCACTACACCGGCGCCTGGGCCGGCGGCTACGGAATCGGCTGCTGCGGCTCACAGTTTCCCACATCGCAGGACTCGCTCTGGCGGGAGTTTGACTGGAGCCGAGTGTCTCGTCTCGGCGTGCAGTTTGACTTCTCCGACGCCGATGCCGGCTCCGTCCACATCGACGACTGGTACTTCGGGACGCCGTTCACGGACGTATCAGATTACGGTCAGGCGCAGCCCGTCATGCCGAGCGCGGTGTCGCCGGCTGATGGGGAAGTGGACACGCCATCGACGGTCACGCTGCGATGGCAGGGACGGGTTGGTGCACCCCACGAGGTCCAGGTGTCCGGCAGTTCGGACTTCGTGACGCTGGATCGTTCGGCTACGGTGGCGTCTGACTCACTGCGAATTGAGTCACTCCAGGCCAACGGAGTCTACTACTGGCGGGTGCGCGCAATTGGCCGCTCTGAGAACTCGACCTGGACGACACCAAGAATGTTCACCGTCGGAGGGGTATCCGTACCCCAACTCGCGGATCCGGCTGAGGACGCCACGGGCGTGAGTCTGGAGCCCCGGTTCGTCTGGAGTTCGGTGGCGGGAGCCATTTCGTACCGATTCCAACTGGCAGCCGATACGCAGTTCGACAATGTCATCGCCGATGAGGCGGGCATCCCGGAAGCAGCTTTGGACGGCATCCAACTGCAGGCCGGCACCACCTATGTGTGGCGAGTTCGGGCCGAGTCCGTTCAGGGTGCCGGAGACTGGTCCGCCCCCGGCACCTTTACCACGGTTGAGATTGCTCCCGGCGTACCCGTGCCACTTCGGCCGGCGCCGGGAAGTCTGGATGAGCCTACCTCGACGCTGCTGGAGTGGAGTGCGGGGGATCGTGCCGCCACCTACCAGCTCCAGGTGTCCGCAACCGGCGACTACAGCGCGCCGCAGACGGACGTGGAGATTGCGGCCACCGAGTATCAGGTATCGGGCCTGGTTCGAGGGAGCACTTACAGTTGGCGAGTTCGGGCCAGGAATACCGGTGGCGTATCCGACTGGGCAACCTCCTGGTTCGAGACGGAAATGGATCCTCCGGCGGCGACGCGGCCCAATCGCCCGCAGGATGGTGCTGTGGAGATGCCGCTCACACTGATGCTGGGCTGGAATGTCGTCGACGGAGCATCCCGATACAGGGTTCAGATCGCCCATTCGGTGTCCTTCGACAACCCGGTGGTGGATACCGTTCAGGTTGGAGCCGACTCCGTGGAAGTGGCAGGTCTCCGACCGTTCCGGGTTCATTTCTGGCGGGTGCAGGCCGCCAACAGGGGTGGCGAAAGTGCGTGGAGCGACATCCACACGTTCAGAACCAGCCTGAACCAGGCCCCCGTGGCTGTGGCCGACACAGCGCAGGGTCCGGAGGACGTGCCGCTCGACATCTCCGTGCTGGCCAATGACGTGGATGTGGATCTGGATCCACTGACCATCGTGGCGCACACGGCACCCGTGAACGGATACGCCTACGTGGCGTCACCCGGCGTCATTCGCTACGTCCCGTTTGAGAACTGGTCCGGAGTGGATTCGCTTCGTTATACCATGGAAGACGGGCGCGGCGGCGTTGGCGAGGCGGATGTCCGGGTCACGATAACACCGGTAAATGACCCTCCGGCGGGACCAGAGATCATTCTCCCACGGGCTGGATCCGTGCTCAACGTGGAGGGTGATCCCGGTCGCATGCTGCGTGTCCTCTGGAATCCGGTGGACGACGTTGAGGGAGACACGGTGACGTACCGGTGGGAAATGGCGCCCAGCACGGCGTTTGCGACCACCATCTCGCGGCAGGCAACGACCGCGTTCCAGGCTGAAGTGTCGTTTGGAGAACTTGCCCAGACTCTGGATCTGTGGGGTTTGGGCACCGCAAGCACCGGCACGGTCTACCACCGCGTGGTGGCATCAGACGGCGAGGCCGAGACACCAGGGAATCCGCTTACCATGCCCGTCATTCGCGGCGCGGTGACGGATGTAGAATCTGCCGCTGATCTACCTGAGGAGGTATCGCTGGATGCCGTATACCCGAATCCCACCTCGACGGGCGTCAACCTGGATCTGGCGCTGCCGTCAACCGCCACCGTCTCGGTGGTCCTTGTGGATGCGCTGGGTCGAACCGTGCAGCAGTCCGATCAGGTGCTGAACGCGGGCCGGGAGACCCTCCGGCTCTCCGTCCTCCGCCTCCCGGCAGGCGTCTACCTGGTATCGGTAGTGGTCGACGGGAGCCGGTTTACGCGGACCATTCTGGTCACCCGGTAGCGCCCGATACCCGCGGGGAGGCCCTGACTCCGTAGAGTCGCACCTGCTCGCCATCGCGCTCCACCAGTCCGCGATCCTCCATGCCGAGTTTCTCGAGGAGCCGGGCTGACCGCTGATTGCCCAGCGAGGTAATCGCCAGGATTTCCGTAGCCGCCAACTCGGTGAACGCGTGATCGAGCACGGCCTCCGCGGCTTCGAGGCCATACCCCACACCCCAGAACGGGGGATCCAGCGCAAAGCCTATGTCCGGGTGCGCCAGGTCCGGCCGCTGTAGAAGGCCACACATGCCGATAGGCTCACCGGACTCCTTGACCTCTACCAAATACAGTCCGAAGCCGAACTTGGCGTAGCTGGCCAGGGCGCCCTCGCGCAGATACCGACGCGCGTCGTCCAGCGTCCGAACTCCCGAATCCCTGATGTTCTCGATGAACGAAGGCTGGTTCAGGTGCTGCAGGATGAAGGGTGCATCATCCTCCGACAGGAGGCGGATCCGGAGCCGTTTGGTTTCGAGGGTCACAAGGAAGCGGACAAGTGTACCCTCAGTTTAAGGTCACCGGTCGCGCGGTGCATCCCTGGGGGATCCACGGCGTAGGGATGCATCCATCAACCCGATGCCCCCATGCGTCCGTTCATCATGTTCCTGTTGGCCGCGTTGACCGCAGGACCCGCCTCCGCACAGACTGTGGCCGAAGACTCCCTGGCGGCCGTCTACAACTACGTGCGCGTGAATGATCAGCTGGCCACCGCTGGCCAATTGACTCCGAGCCAGATTGCCTACCTGGGTGAGGCGGGCTACGAACTCGTCGTTAATCTGGCCGTGGCCGACGAAGCGCGAAATGGTCGAGAGGGGTTCGAGGTCATCGAGCAGGGCATCAGTTACGTTCACATTCCCGTCTCCTGGCGCGAGCCGTCCATGCGCGATCTCGAGATGTTTTTTGATGTCATGGAGGCCAACCGGGATCGCAAGGTGTTCGTCCACTGCTTCGCCAACATGCGGGCGTCGGCATTCACCTTTCTGTACCGGACGCTGGTGGAAGGCGTGGACGAGTCAGCGGCTCGAGAGGCCATGGACCCTGTCTGGGATCCGATGGAGCTGGAGCAATGGGCCGGCCTGATCGAGCGGGCCCAGGCGGAGTACGGAGGCGACCGCTAGGTAGGAAGCTCCAGCAATGCCGTCCGCACCGGGTGGCATCCTGGCGGGCACGGGCCAAACGGGGTGCCCTGCGCGCTTGGAGGTAACGTCCGCGGCGCGCTACCGTAG
>JABDJZ010000333.1 GCA_013003255.1 Rhodothermales bacterium | reverse complement strand
GGCTCCAGGTGTGCCGCATCGTACCCCTCCAGCACCGGAATGCCGAGCTCGGCCAGGCGGGTACTCATCGGGGGCCAGGCCGCGGAGTCGGAGCCGCGAACCGGGTAGCCGGCTGCCTGCAGCAGGCCGGCCATCGAACCCATGCCGGTCCCGCAGATGCCGATGAGGTAGGCATCCTCGAGCCGCGATGGGTCAGGGAGCTCCGGTCTGTCGAAGACCCTCAGGTGGGCATCCGGCAGTTGGGAAATATCCTTCATCAGGTAGCCGGTACCGGCACCGGGACGGCCCCGTCGCCCTCATCGCCGCTGGAGAACCGGGCCGACACCGAATCGAAGACCGAGTACATCACCGGTACGATGACGAGCGTGAGGAATGTGGCGAAAGTCAGTCCGCTGATGATGGCCGTGCCCATCGGGCCCCAGAACTGGGTGTTCTCGGATCCAAACTGGAAGTTCGGGTCCAGATTCACCAGGAGGCCGACGAAATCAATGTTGATGCCGAAGGTCAGGGGAATCAGGCCCAGGACCGTGGTCATGGCAGTCAGGAGCACGGGACGGAGGCGGGTGGCCCCGGCTTCGATGATCGCGTCGTGTTTGTCCATGCCGCGATCTCGCAACTGCATGGCGTAGTCCACCAGCACGATGTTGTTGTTCACCACAATGCCGGCCAGGCTGATCACGCCGATGAAGGTCATCAGGCCGTAGGGGGTCCGCGTCAGCAGCAGGCCCAGCAGGACACCGATGAGGCTCAGACCCACAGCCACCATGATGATGAGCGGAGCGCTGACGGAGTTGAACTGCGCCACCATGATCATGAAGACCAGAGAGACGCCTACCAGCAGCACGATTGTCAGAAAGCTGAAGCTGTCGTTGAACTCCTCGTTCTCGCCGGTATAGGCCATCTGGTAACCGGCCGGCAGCGCATCCTGGTAAGGCTGGAGCAGTGTTTGGACCTGCCCAAGGATAGCCTGGCCGTTGAACCCGGGCGCAGCGTCACCAGAGACGGTGGCCACGCGGTCCAGATCCAGTCGGGTGATGCTGCCGAGCCCGCCTCGAACCTGAAGATTTGCGACGGCCGTGAGGGGGATCTGCTGGCCCTCTTCCAGAATGGTGAGGTTGTTCAGGCTTTCCAGGCTGGCCCGGTCCTGCTCGCGCAGGCGGACCGTGATGTCATACTCGTCCTGGCCATCGCGCCACTTGCCGGCCTCAACGCCATTGATGGCAGACCGTACGGTGGAGGCCACCTTGCTGGTGTTCAAACCGAATCGGGCGGCGCGCTCCCGGTCAATCTGCACCTGAAGCTCCGGACGCCCCGTGTTGAGGTTATCCCGGACATCAACGAGACCCGGGATAGACCCGGTGTCAGAGGCCTCGACAAGCATCTGCTTCACGTCGCCCGCGATGCGCTGAATCTCGACAAAGTCCTCGCCGGAGATTTCGATGTTGACCGGAGCTCCGGTCGGAGGACCGTTGGAGTCCTGGGTGATCTCGATCTCCGCACCGGGGATACCCTGCAGCTGATTTCGAATGCGCGCGAGGGTCTGCGTTGAGGGCTCCGGGCGATCCGCGTAGTCCACCAGATTGAGGGTTACGCGGGACCGTTCAGGACTTGCGCCGCCGCCCCCGAAGTCGAAGTCACCGCCCACACCGACGCTCACCAGGAGGTTCTTGACGGCGGCCTTGGCCGACTCCGTGGCTTCAAGCAGCCCCAGGATGCGGCCGTGCACCTCGTCCGCCATTTCATTGGAGGCCTCGATGTTCATTCCCAGCGGTCCTGAAGCCGTGATGCGGACCTGTCGGGGATCGGTGACCGGGAAGAACTCGGTCCCCGTCGGGGCGATGCTGAACATGGTCAGAATAGAAACGAATGCCCCCAGTGCAGCTGTCAGAAGCCTGGCCCGGTTGTCCGTCAGAACAAGGAACTCCCGTTTGTTGAAGGCCCATCCCAGGCCTCCGAATACGACGATCAGCAGCGGGACCACCATCAGGTTGCCAATGGTGTTGAGCGGGACCTCCCGCGGGCCGAGCGCCATCAGCGCCAGCAGCGACAAGGAAAGCAGGCTGAAGATCACGCCGACCTTGACCGACGCTTTGCCTCCAACGTAAATGGACTCCAGCGTGTGAAATACCACCAGCAGGAGGCCCAGGATCAGGAGCACGGCGCCTGGTACCAGCGGGATCAAGGCAGCGGTCCCGCCCAGAAGCGCACCCACGACGCCGGCCACGATCATCAGCACGAATCCAAGTGACAGGGAGACCAGAGCCGCGCTGTTCCTGAGGAGCGCCCGCGGCTTCGAGTAGTCCCGGACAAGCATCCAGTCCAGAAACACCCGGTACCGGTCCACGAGGCGTGGAAGTCCGGTGGCCACGAACCGGTCGCCGACCGGCTTCATCACCTTGCGGTGCAGCAGCATGACGAGTGGGATCCCGACTACCAGGACCACCAGGGTCTTCCAGTTCGCAATACCGATCATGAGGCCAACGGCCACGATGACGGCGGTGAACACGCGGCGCTCGAGCTTGCTGCGCTCACGCTTGCCCTCGGACTCCAGGCGAATGAAGATGCCCGTAATCACCGGGTTGATGATGATGGCCACGAAGAGCGAACAGCAGAGCGTCACGATGAGCGTGAGCGGCATGTAGGACATGAACTCACCGATGATGCCGGGCCAGAACAGCATCGGCACGAACACGGCAACCGTGGTCAGCGTGGAGGCGATAACAGCGCCGGCCACCTCGGCGGTGGCGAGTCGGGCCGCCTCGAACCGGCCGTACCCTTCCTCTCGGAAACGGTATATGTTCTCAACGATCACGATGGCGTTGTCCACCAGCATCCCGAGCGCGATAATCAGCGAGAACAGGATGATGAAGTTCAGGGTGTAGCCCAGCGCCTGGAATACCGTGAACGAGATGAACATCGACAGGGGAATCGCGATGCCGACCAGCGTGGCGTTGCGAACACCCAGGAAGAAAAGCAGCACCGCGATCACGAAGATGAGTCCGCTGATGATGCTGTTCTCGAGGTCCATGATGAGTTCCTCGACGGCCTCGCTCTCATCCCCGGTGATCACGACGTTGGTGCCATTAGGGAATGGGAAGCGGCCAAGGATCTCCTCCACGGAGGCCACCGTCTCCAGGATGTTCTCCCCGGAGCGCTTCTTTACGTTGAGGCTGATGACCGGCAGAATGGTGGGGTCCTCGGACACCGTGACAAGATCTCCATCTTCGTCCTCCACCTGATAGACGGCGAGACGCGAGTAGGACTCCCTTTCCTTGAATCCGAAGGACACGTTGGCGACGTCCCGCACGTAGATGGGCGTGCCTCCCGGAGACTTGACCACCAGCTCATTGATCTCGTCGGGCGACGTCAACTCACCATCAATCCGGACCAGGAAGTTGAGGGCGTCGACGTCCACCGAGCCACCCGGAATGTTGGTGTTCTCGGTCCGGATGGCATCCACGACGTCGTTGTACGAGACGTTGTAGCCCTGCAGGGCCACAAGGTCCACATCCACCTGAACCTCGCGCTCAAGACCACCCAGCAGGTCTACTTCAAGGACCCCCGAAATGCTCTCCAATTCGTCCTGGAGGTCCTCGGCCACCTCTTTGAGCCGCGGAAGCGGATAGGGCGCCGAAAGGTTGATGACGAGAATCGGGAATTCAGAAAAATCGATCTCGCTGACGACGGGTTCTTCGACGTCGTCGGGGAGGTCGGCGCGCGCAAGATCGACCTTGTCCCGCACCTTGGAAAAGGCATCGTCAATGGAGACGTCAGGCTCAAACTCGATGATGACGGACGAGACGCCTTCGGTGGAAGTGGACCGGATTTCCTTGATCCCGTTGACGTTCTGGACCTCACGCTCCACGTGCTGGGTGATGAGCGACTCGACATCATCCGGAGATGCTCCCGGGTATATCGTGGTTACCACGATGTTGGGCACCTCGATGGAGGGGGCCGCCTCTTTCGGGATCGTGATGTAGCTGTAGATGCCGCCGAAAACCAGCGTCAGCGTCAGTACTACGACGGTGATCCGATACTCAATCGCCAGGTTGGTAATGGTCATGACGCGCTAGCGGGTTGAGGTGCGGTTGGCGATCTCGACCGCATCACCCTCGGTGACGTTGGTCTGGCCCGCGACAATGATCTCATCGCCCGCCTGGAGGCCGGCCTCTACCACGACCCGGCCCCCGTAGGAGGGACCCATCGTGACGGTTCGGCGCTCGGCCATCTGGACGGTGCCGTCTCCGGGAGACGTCACGACGAACACCGACGACTTGTCTTCCTCCCGCAGGACGGACGTCAGCGGAATGACCAACTGGTTGGTCCGGACGTCGCGGGTCAGCTGCAGGTTGGCAATCATCTCGGGCTTGAGGGCACCATCCGGATTGGGCAGTTCCACCTCCACGCGAAACGTGCGGCTTTGCGGGTTGATGACCTGGCCCACAAAGGCTACCTGGCCGGTAACCGGCTCCATGCCATAGGCTGAGAATGCTGCCGTGACGGCGGCGCCGACCTCGATGTCGGACGCGTAACGCTCAGGCACCCCGGCTACGATGCGTACCCGAGACGTATTGACCAGTCTCAGGACCGCTGCTCCGGGGACGATCTGCTCTCCGCTATCTGCAAAGTGCTGTTCGATGGTACCACCGAATGGAGCGGTTATCCGTGTGTTGGCCAACGACTTCGTAGCCTGTGCCACGGCTGACTCTGCCTGGCTCCGCTGTGCCTGTGCCTGGATCAGTTGGGTGCGAACGGACTCAAACTCCAGGGCACTGATGATCGAGTCCCGGTAGAGAGGCTCCTGGCGGGCAAAGTTGTCGCTTGCCAGATTCTCCTGGGCCTTCTGGACTTCCAGCAAGGCCTCGGCCTGGCGTAGACCGGCCGACAGGAGGTCCGAGTCCAGACGGGCCACAACGGCTCCCCGCCTGACTCGCTGACCCAGCGGGGCCAGGTACTCCAGCGTGCCTCCCGCCTGTGCGGACAGGGTCGCGTCGTTCGGCGCCTCGATGACACCGGTGATCTGCACCACGTCCTCGAAGTCCGTGGGTTGCAATACCTCCGTGTCCACGCGCACGACGCGTTGGTTGGAGGCGGGCGCGGCAGGCGTGGCCGTCTCTTCCGGCACCGCACCCTCACCCTCGGATCCGCATCCGGAAAGAAGGAAGAGTGCCAGCACTGCGCTCAGCAGCAGGCGTTGGGATTTCAGGGGCATGGGTCTATTGAGATGGAGGCGGATCAACGTCGGCCTACTGGTTCGATGTAATGGAGGGGTTCTGCCGTTCGATCGGGGTTCCGACTGCGGCTTCAAATGCGGCTTCCGCAACCAAAAAGTCGTGGATGGCCTGGAGGTAGTTCAGGCGGCTCGCGTCGAGTTGTGCGGAGGCTTCGCGGACCTCGATGGGAGTGGCGACGCCTTCCTGGAGGCGCGCCTCGGCAAAGGTGTAGTTGAGCTCGGCGCGTCCGACGTTCTTTTCCTGCGCATCCATGCGCTGGCGGGCGGTTCTCAGGTTTCGGAGGGACTGGTCGACCTCGATGGCCACGGTCCGCTGCAGGAACTCGTGATCAACCTTGGCCTTGTCGAGTGCAATCTTGCGCTGCTGAATCCGGCGATGGGAGCCGAGGCCGTTGAACAGGGTCCAGCTGAGGCGGAAGCCCGCGTTGACGCTGGTGTCCCAGTAGGCATCACTGAAGTAGTCCAGTTCCGTTCGCGAGTAGGCAAACGGGTCGTTCGGGTCTGAAACGGTAACGAAGCGGTTGTCCGGAACGCTGCCGGTGTACCCCACATTGAGAAATGCGTCGAGGTTGGGGAGGTATTCGGACTTGGCCACCTTCAGCTGGATCGATTCGAGTTCGATCCCGATGCGGGCCTGCTCGATATCCGGCCTCCGGACCAGGGCTTCCTGAACGGCCATATCCCTGGAAACAAGGAGTGCACTCGCATCACGCTCCGCCTCGAGGGCGCCGCGGAGCCTGATGCGCTGCTCAACCGGGATGCCCAGGAGGAGCTTCAGGTTGTCTACAGCCGTGTCGGCCTGGTTCTGAGCCTGAAGCAATTCGGTCTCCAGGTTGGCCAGCTCCACTTCCGCGCTGAGACGCTGGAATTTCGGGGCCACGCCCTCAGCCACCTGCCGGGCCACCTCGCCCAGCGTCGCGCGGGTGCGCTGCACGCTGAGGCCGACTACGCGGGATTGCTCATCAGCCAGGAGCGCGCCGTAGAACGCGGACCGCACCTGCTGGGTCAGCAGTTGCTCTTGCCGGTCAAGACCCCTCTCTGTAAAGGGCTCGAGCCATCTGGACGCACCGGCTGCGCCGAGGATGGCCCGTCCGTCAAAGACCTTCTGGGTGACGCTGATGCTGTTCGTGTACTGGGTCGGGACTGCGAACGGGTTGTCTCCTCCTGAGGTGGAGATGCCCGCAGCATCAAGACCCGCCTGCTGCCGGGCGAAGAACTCACCGGCCGAGATCGGCTGGGTGGCATCGGACCCGTCTGTCCGGGCGTCCTCGTTGAACGCCAGCCAGTCAATGAATCCAAAGGACTGGAAGAAACTCCCTGCCGACGAGCCCGAGAAAGGGTTGGCTGACCGGATGTTGCGCGTGTAGCTGGAGTTGAGCGCGATCTGCGGGAAGAGCTGGGCCCAGCCTTCCTTGACTTGCGCGTCCGCGTTCTCAAGATCCAGTCGCAGGCTGCGGATGGCGTTGTTGCTGACCCGCGCTATCTCGACTGCCTCGTCAACCGTCAGGGTGAGTGTCTCCGTGGT
>JABDJZ010000324.1 GCA_013003255.1 Rhodothermales bacterium | reverse complement strand
GGCGCCAGGTCACCCGAAGCCCCGACGCTGCCCTTGGAGGGGACGTACGGAATCAGGTCAGCCTCCGCCAGATCCAACAGGCGCTCAAAGGTGGTCATGGAAACGCCCGAATGGCCAAGTCCCAGGGCGTGAATCTTGAGCTGGAGCATCAGTCGGGTGATAGCTCTCGGGACCGGATTGCCCACACCCACAGCGTGGCTCAGGAGGATATTCCTCTGCAGATCCCGCAGCTTGTCGTCGGGGATGCGCTTTGAGGCCAGCTTCCCGAAACCGGTGTTGACCCCGTAAACGGCCCGACCCGTCGAGATGGAGGCCTCCAGCAATTCCCGCGATCGACGAACCGCACCGGGGTCCTTGCGCAACGCGGAGAGACTCGCCTCAAGATCAGCGTATAGGGACGAAACGCGGATCATGCGCCGTTGACCATCGGTAGATCCACACCACGCTCGTTGGCCGTCTCAATGGCGTCATCATATCCTGCGTCTGCGTGCCTCATGACGCCCGTCCCGGGATCGGCCGTCAGGACCCGCTCCAGACGCCGGTCGGCCATGTCGGTCCCATCGGCCACCGACACCATCCCTGAATGAATCGAGTACCCAATGCCGACGCCCCCACCGTGGTGAAGGGAAACCCAACTGGCACCGCATGCCGTGTTCAGGAGTGCGTTGAGAAGCGGCCAGTCGGCGATGGCATCGGAGCCGTCCTTCATGGCCTCGGTTTCGCGGTTGGGGGACGCCACGGATCCTGAATCAAGATGATCTCTTCCGATCACGATCGGTGCCTGGACTTTCCCCTTCTTGACCAGCCAGTTGAACTTCAGTCCCATCTCGGCCCTTTCGCCGTACTCCAGCCAGCAAATGCGTGCCGGCAGGCCCTGGAAGTGCACCTTCTCCTGCGCCTTTCGGATCCATCGGGCCAGCGCTTCCTTCTCCGGAAACGTCTCGAGAACAGCCTGGTCGGTCACGGCGATGTCGGCCGGATCCCCGGACAGGGCCGCCCACCGGAATGGACCGGAGCCGCGACAGAACAGGGGTCGAATGAACTCCGGCACGAAGCCCGGGATTTCGAACGCATCGGTGCGCGCCCGACGATCCGAGACCTGACCGCGCAGGTTGTTGCCGTAGTCAAAGGTCACCGCGCCCGCCCGCTGGAGCGCCAGCATGGCGTCGATGTGCGTTTCCATGGAGTCCAGCACAGCGGATTCGTAACCCTGGGGATCGGCCTTCCTGAACTCGGCCGCTGATTCGGTAGTGTAGCCCGACGGGATGTAGCCCACGTCCAGGTCGTGGGCGGAGGTCTGGTCCGTGAGCACATCCGGAACGATGCCGCGCTTGACCATTTCGGGCAGCACATCGGCCACGTTGGCCAGTAGCCCAACGGAGAGCGCCTCGCCCTTCTCCCTGGCTTCCAGGACGCGGTCCAGCGCCTGATCCACATTGTCGGTCATTTCGTCGCAGTACCCGGTCTCAACCCGGCGCTGAATGCGATGCGCATCCACTTCGATGCCCAGGAATGTGCCACCGTTCATCGTGGCGGCCAGCGGCTGGGCGCCGCCCATTCCGCCTAGCCCTGCGGTCACCACCAGGCGGCCCTCCAGCGAGCCGCCGAAATACTTGCGGGCGCACTCGGCGAAGGTCTCGTAAGTCCCCTGCAGGATCCCCTGCGTGCCGATGTAGATCCACGATCCCGCCGTCATCTGGCCGTACATGGTGAGGCCCAGCGCATCCAGCCGCTTGAACTCATCCCAGGTTGCCCAGCGCGGCACGAGGTGCGCATTCGCGATCAGCACTCTCGGAGCCTCCTCGTGGGTGCGGAACACCCCGGCGGGCCGACCACTCTGGACCAGCAGCGTCTCGTTGTTCTCCAGCCGCTTCAGGGTCTGGACGATGCGGTGATAGCTGTCCCAATCCCGGGCCGCCTTGCCACCGCCGCCGTAGACAATGAGATCCTCGGGCCGCTCGGCCACGGCCGGATCCAGATTGTTCATCAGCATCCGCAACGCGGCCTCCTGGTGCCAGCCCTTGCAGGACAGCGTCGTGCCGCGCGGTGCGGTAATTACGGCTGGTGGTGCCTGTACGCTCATGGTTGTTGTTTCAAGTGTGTGGCGCGCGCTGGAAGCGCTACCAGAACCGGGCGACGAAGCGTTGCTAACAGCTTCACGCCGCCGGTGTCATTCGAACTGGGTCCTGAACTCGGTAAATGCCGCCTCAAGAGCATCCAGGCGCTCTCTCAAATCAGCCACCTCGGCGGTCAGACTGACCTTGGCGGCACTGGCCTGTTCAACGGACGCCTCCAGCGCCTCGACATCCGGCTCCCCTTCCAGCAGGTGGATGTAGCGGGCCTCCTTCTGACCGGACAACCGCGGCAGGTGGAAGACCAGCGGCTCATCCCGCTCGGCCAGCGCATTCAGCACGGCCTCAACCTCCTCCAGCGACTCGAAGGGATGGTGCCGCGCCGTCCTGGCTCGCAACTCACCCACGGTCTGCGGCCCGCGAAGCATCATGATGCTCAGAACCGCACGCTCCGGGGCACTGAGATTCCAGGCCTCCGCGAGTGCGTGCCTGAACTTCTCCGCCCGGCTGCCGGCTCCCGCCACATGACCCGCCAGCCGGCGCTTCAACAGCGAATCAACCGCGCGCATGGTCTGCGACTCGGAGAAGCTCACCACAGGGTCACGGTTCGACTTCTGGTTGCAGCCCGTAGTCAGCGAGTTGAGCGTCAGCGGGTAGTAATCCGGTGTGGTGAGTTCCTTCTCGATCAGCACACCGAGAACGCGGATTTCGTCGGCTGTGAATTCCATCGATCGGCTGAGGTTAGGTCTGGGACGGACCTGAAAATTCCAGGGTCGACCCGCTTTCCAGTTCAGCGGGCTCGTCCGTGCCCCGAAAGATACGGGCGGTCCTGTTGCCGAGCAGGCGCGGTGCGCCCCCGTCCACCAGGATGGCGGAGCCCTCGCGGAGTCCCACGACGGGCACCTGCGGGTTCACCCGACAGAACTCGAGCAGGCGCTCCTCGCGCGTTTCGCCCATGTGTCGGTCCGGGTGGGCGTCCAGGTAGTGTGGATTGATCTGGAAAGGGACCAGCTCCAGCGCCTCGAATGACGGGGGCTCGATGATGGGCATGTCATTGGTCGTGCGAATGGTCGGCGAGGCCACGTTGGAGCCTGCGCTCCATCCGCAGTAGGGTTTCCCGTCGCGGACCGCCTTCCTGATGGCCCCTGGCAGTTCAAAACGGGCCATCTCGTGAAGCAGGTGAAATGTGTTGCCCCCGCCAACGGCTACGGCATCGCACTCCTCAACAACCTGTGCGGGCACACCGTGATGGACGGATCGAATCTCGACCAGATCCCCCAGCGCCTCTGCTACGGCGCGCTCATAGTCATCGTAGGAAAACCGGACGGCGGCGTACGGGACAAAGGCCATCCTGCGTACCCCCCGGAGGAAGTCGGCAAACCAGTCGCGGGCGTGCTCCAGGTAACCGCTGTCCGGGTTTCGCGAGTTCGAAAGCAGAAGGAGACGCATCAGAAGTTGAACTAGTGCTTGGGGCGCGCGGCTGCGGAACGCTCAGCGCGACGTCGCAGCTCACGCAACATCCCCGGGAAAATGAAGGTGTGCGGAATGTAGAACGTCCACCAGTACAGAAATCCAAACAGGCCCTTGGGCTCAAAGAACGCGGTTTGGGTGAGGGAGGACATGCCACCTTCCAGGGACTTGATTTCGTATTGCAGCCACGCCCTGCCGGGGACCTTCATTTCGGCCCGAAGCCTCAGAATTCGAGGCTTCTCGACCTCTTCGACCCGCCAGAAATCAACCGTATCCCCTTCGCGCAGTTTGTGGTAGGTCCGTCTGCCGGATCGCATGCCAATGCCACCGACGGCCAGATCCATCAATCCCCGAAGTCGCCACAGGAGATTCGCATACAGCCAGCCGTTCTTTCCGCCCAGCTGATTGATCTCGCTCCAAATCACACTCGGCGATGCCTGGACCCGAACCTCCAGACGCTCCTGGATCATCCCTTCTTCCTGCTCAAGCCGCGTGAGCATCCTGCGGTCATCCCCACTCGAGAAGGCATCGCTCCAACTGGTTTCCACGGTGTCCTTCTCGAACCGGGCCAACGCCAGGTCCACGGCGGTTTCGTAGTCGAGGAGTTCGATGTCGAAGAGTTCCGTCGCGGTATCGTCCCGTACGATGACCTCGTTGTCCAGGCCCTTGATCAGTGGGCGCGCTATGCGGCTGTTCAGCGGTGTAACCAGGCCCACCCAAAGGGAGGACAGATAGGGCGTCAGAACAGGGACCCCGATAATCGGTCGCGTCAGACCTCGTCGTGCGGCATACCCGTTGAACATGTCCTGATAACTGAGGACCTCGCCACCGCCGATCTCGATGATGCGACCTGTGCTCTCCTCCACGTTGAGCGCCTCGGTCAGGTACTGCAACACGTTGCGGACAGCGATGGGCTGGGTCTTGGTCCGCACCCACTTCGGCGTAATGAGCAGCGGAACGCGCTCGGTCAGGTACCGGATCAGTTCGAAAGACAAACTGCCTGAACCCACGATGACGGCGGCCCGGAATTCGGTGACGGGCACGCTGCCTTCCCGAAGCGTCTCTCCGGTTTCCAGACGGCTTTCCAGATGCTTGGATCGTTTGTCCGACTTGGGGTTGATGCCGCCCAGGTAGATGATGCGGCGAACACCGGCCTGCTCCGCCGCCGCGACGAAATTGGCGGCCGCCTGCCGATCCTGTTCCGCATACTCGCTTCCTGAGCCCAGTGAATGGATCAGGTAGTAGGCCACCTCGATGCCCGACAGCGCGGGTGCGAGTGTCTCAGGATCCAGAACGTCACCTTCGACCACTTCCACGCGGTCCTCCCAGGTACGGGTCTCGAGGCGCTTTGCATCACGCACGAAACAGCGGACGGCATGGCCTTCGTCCAACAGTACGGGGACCAGCCTGCCCCCGATATACCCCGTGGCTCCGGTTACGAGAATCCGCCTTTGCTCCAAATCAGATACCCGACGCAATGAGCAGTTCGATATCCCGATGGGGCATGCCGAACATGGACGCCAGGCTCTTCTTGGTCAGGTGACGCCGGTACACGTACGTCCCGTTCCGCAGACCCACATCGCGCCAGAGCGCCTCGTGGATTGATCCTGCATCGCCAATCTTGAGCAGGTACGGCACGAGTACGTTGGTCAGCGCATAGGTGGCAGTCCTCGCTGCGTTGGACGGCATGTTCGGAATGCAGTAGTGAATGACGCCGTGCTCCACGAAGGTGGGTTGCGAGTGCGTGGTGGGCTTACTGGTTTCTATGCAACCGCCCTGGTCCATCATCGAATCCACGATCACGGACCCCTTGGGCATCCGCATCACCATGTCCTCCGTTACCAGCACCGGCGAGCGCTGACCCGCCTTCATCATGGCGCCTATCACCACGTCGGCCCGTTCCAACGCGCTCCGGATGTAGCCCTCGGTGGCCATCGCCGTGGTGATGCGACGATCCAGGTAGTGCTCCATGATCCGGAGCGCCGAGAGATCATTGTCCAGGACGATTACGTGCGCGCCATAGCCAAGTGCGGTCCGTGCGGCCCACTCACCTACAACCCCGGCGCCGAGAATGACGACGGTCGAAGGGGGCACGCCGGATATGCCACCCAGCATCACGCCTTTGCCACCCTCGCCCGACTCCAGGTGACGGGCTGCAATCTGCACGGCCATCGTTCCCATGATCTCGTGCATCATGCGGACGATGGGCAAGGTGCCGTCGGAATCGCGGATGAACTCGAACCCGATGCCCGTGATGCCCAGGTCCATCAGTCCGCGCAGGAAATGCGGCGATGTGCCTCCCAGGTGCAGGGCTGAGATGAGAATCTGCTTCTCCTGAAGGAACTCGACCTCTGCGTCGGAGGGAGGACCCACCTTCACGATCAGGCCGCAGTTGCTGAAGAGTTCGGATGCTTCAGCCACCAACTCGCCGCCGGCCTCGGCATACTCCTGGTCGGAGAAGTTGGACTCCTTGCCCGCCCCCTCCTGGACCTGGACCCGGTGGCCGTCGGCCACAAGGGCGCTGACACCGGACGGGGCAAGGGAGACCCGGCGCTCTTCGTTGGAGACCTCCGAGGGAACACCGATGCTGAGACTCCGGTGACGCTCACCGACCTCGGCGCGCTTCTCCATGGTCGCGATTCCGTGCTTAACTCCCATCCCCTGCAGGGCAGGCACTTCCATCCCGACGTCCTCTGAGTTCTGCGTAAGTCCAGAAATATAACGCTATTGAACCGAAGCTGCGCCAGCATCTGACCGCGGATGTGCTATCATCCGGCACGAACCAGCCAAGATGAGAGGGCTTGATGAGCGACACCATCGGAATGATCCTCGGCGGACTGATCGTCGTGCTACCCGTTTTCCTGTTTATCCGGCTCTACCTCAAGGACAAGAAGGAGGCGGAGAATCAATCCCAATAGGGCAGCGCGCCTGCGGCCTCTTCGTCCCGAACGAAGCGCGCGAGGGCTCTGAGCGGTCTACTCCCCCAGCCAGCGGTGCAGCAGGATTCCCCCCGCCACCGCAGCGTTGAGCGATTCGGTCCCTGACGGCGCGACCCCCTGAATCGTGACCGCGCCATCGGCCCGCTCGCGCAGCTCATCTGAAGGGCCATGGGCCTCAGAGCCTATGACGAGGGCGGACGCGTCTTCGGGACCCCAGCTTGCGGCGGCATTCCCGTTCAGGTCCGCGACGTATACCGGCACTGCAGCGATCGCAGCCAGGACTGCCGGTATCGCGCTATGGCAAACAACTGAGACATCCCAGAGTCCCCCCTGGCTTGAGCGAACCACCTTCGGCTGATACGGATCGGCCGTTCCGGGCCCGCAAAGCACGGTTTTGATCCCGAACCACGCGGCGGTTCGAATAAGGGTACCCACGTTTCCAGGGTCCTGAATGCCGTCCAACACGAGGCAGGGAAACGTCACGGCCTGGTTGGTCTCTGGCAGTTGGGCCGCCGCTGCGATTCCCTGACTCGAACGCGCGTTGCCGATGGCCTCCAGATCCCGGGAGGACGCCTCAAGGACGGGGCAATCCACGGCTTCGATGAGCCTCGCAACCCGAGGATCCACTGCGGTCTCAGCGCCCACGACCATGTCAATCAGGGGGACCCCGGCGGCCACGGCCGATTCCATGGCCCGGACACCTTCTATCAGATACTGGCCGAGTTCGCGCCGACCCTTGCCCCGCTGCAGCGACCGGTATTCAGCCCTTCGCCTGTTGGACAGTTTCGCTTCACCGGGACTGCGGTCGAGATTCAAGACGTCTTGTTATTTGCGTGTTATCGCGGGTGAGTAGCTTTCCGGTCTATCCAATCTAGCGAGTAGTGGCGAGTTCTCCTGCAAGCGCTTCCAGCGCTTGTCGATATTGGGCTCGCCGATCACTGCAAACACCCGCGACACCATGCCTTTCAAGCGCGACGTCCACGCCAGTTCTATCTACAAGGAACCCGCACCGATCCGGGATCACGAGAATCCGTTCGAGGCGATGGTGGAGCGGTTTGACGTAGCCGCACAGATTCTCGAACTCGATCCCGGGTTCTACGAGTACCTGATCACCCCCACCCGCATTCACGTGACGGCCATCCCGGTAGTCATGGACAGCGGACGGATCAAGGTGTTCACGGGCTACCGCGTGATTCACAACGACATCCTGGGCCCATCGAAGGGCGGTATCCGCTATGCCCCGGACGTCAACATGGACGAGGTCAAGGCCCTCGCCGCATGGATGACCTGGAAGTGTGCCGTGGTAAACGTGCCGTTCGGCGGGGCCAAGGGTGGTGTCACCTGTAACCCGCGCGAGATGAGCGCCGGCGAACTGGAGCGCCTGACACGCCGCTACACGTCGAACCTGATTGACGTATTCGGACCGGACAAGGACATTCCGGCTCCGGACATGAATACGAATGCCCAGACGATGGCATGGATTCTCGACACGTACTCCATGCATGCCAAGCGCACGGAGAACGCCGTCGTCACGGGCAAGCCCATCCAGCTCGGCGGGTCGCTCGGCCGTCGCGAAGCCACTGGACGCGGTGTCATGACCACGGCCCTCGCCGGTATGGACCGACTGGGGCTTCGCGTGCCGCAGAGCACCGTCGCTGTGCAGGGCTTCGGCAACGTTGGATCTGTGGCGGCACAGCTGATGGCGGAGCAGGGCTGCAAGATTGTGGCTGTGTCAGACGTCTCCGGAGGCTATTACAACGGCGATGGCATCGACGTCCTGAAGGCCGTTCAATACTCTGAGGCTCACGGCGGGTCCCTGGAAGGCTTTGAGGGCGCCGAGCCCATCTCAAACGATGAGTTGCTGGCACTCGACGTCGACA
>JABDJZ010000315.1 GCA_013003255.1 Rhodothermales bacterium | reverse complement strand
CGCTCCATGAACGGAAACTGGTAGCGAAACGTGCCTATGCCGCGACGCGCCAGCCCGTCTGCCAACGCCTCCAGGTTCTTGTGCCGCATCCCTGCTCCCGCCCCGTGACCGAGTACCAGGAGCGCCGTCGCATCCTCCGGACACTTCAACAGGGCGGAAACCTCACCCTTCTCCGGGGTAGCCAGGAAGCGGGTTTCCAGGACTGGACGTCCTTCGCTCGAAGTGGTATCCATTACTATTGGGGCTCTGCGGTGATTGAGGGTGACCCCGCGCTCGAAGGAACCAGAACTCCATCGGGCTGGCGCTCGCCGGGTAGTTCCAGTCCCTCACCAAGGGCCACCAGTTCGGAACACAGAACGGATCGCTGCTCGATCAACTGACTTATCAACGCTTTGCGCCTTCGGCGGAGTACACGAACCCGAATGGCCCGGTACGTCTCCGCCGAAAGCTCCGAGTACACCAGCGCCAGGAACCCCCCGAAAATGCCGATCAGCACCGTGAGGACCACGACCAGAACGGCGACGTCCGGCATGGCCGGAAACAGCGCCCGCAGTTCCTGATGGGCAAACCAGGCGCCGACGGCCGCGAGGCCCCACGTGAGCGGGAAGAGCAGGGCTCCCCCGAGCAGCTTGACGGTGGCCTCGTCCTTCTTGGAGGATGACACGCGGCGGGTGACCACTTTCAAAAGGAAGTAGGGACCCACGTTTATGATGGCCCCCAGGATCAGAATGGGCGGAAACAGCAGGTAGACCGTGATGGCCTGCGCCACGAACAGGGTGATCAGAAGCGGGGATGCCATGCGCGGCAAGTCCGTCAGTTCGTCGTCATCAAGCCCGAGCAAACGGAGATACCGATCGTACTTGTCCAGCCGGCGTCGGAAGTCCTCCAGCCGATCCGAGTCTGACTCGCGCCTGGCCTGGTAGCCTTCCCAGATTCTGGCGTACCCCAGCTGGGTTTCGGCAAGCCCTGCCGCCCGCAGCTTCGCACCCGTGCGGTGGGCGAGTTCCGCACGGACCAGCTTCCCGGCGCGGTGCATGAGGTGGTGCAGACGCCAGTCATCCGTGGCCCCGACCAGGCGAACCAACTGCGTCTCAATCAACCCTGTCAGACCCTTGACCGATACCCTGAGTCCGGTCCCGGATCCCTCTTCGAGTTCGGCGGGAATCTCCAGTGGCGGCTTGAATGAAATCAGCACGCGCGACCGGAAGATGTTCTTCCGGTCATAGTGGAGGCCGACAGGGATGATGACAGGCTTCTCCTGGCCCTCCCCCGTCAATTCGCGCGCCCTGTAGTACAGGCGCGCGGCACCGGTCTTCACTTCGGCCAAGTGCGGCAGGTCGTGGCTCAGCCCTTCCGGAAACAGGGCCGAGAAGGAACCGGTGGCCAGTTCGGATGCCAGACCGTCCAGACTTCGCGCATTGGCTTCCATCCGCTCTGCGCGTGAGAGGTCCGCCTCATCACTCGCCCGGTAGATGGGCACGGTTCCCAACCGGCGAATCAGCCATCCCAGGAGCGGCCAGTCGAACAGCCCGTGCCGGGCCCCGAAGATCACGCGGCCGGGGAAGACCGACATGATGAGAGCCGGGTCCACCAGCCCGTTCGGATGCCAGGCAATCAGCAGCCCACCCCGATCCTCCGGGATGTGCTCACACCCCTCGACCACGACCTCCTTGAAGAAGAGTCGGAGCATCCGCCGGAGGAAGAGCCGGAAGCTCCGGTAGACACGGTCGGTCCTGTCAGACACGGGCAACGGGGAGGTGGGTTACCCCAAGATAGCGCCTATCCGACGTAGACCGTCTTTTCGTTGACGAACTCGCGGATTCCCCAGCGGGAAAGCTCTCTCCCGTATCCGCTGTCCCCAATGCCGCCGAACGGTAGCCGAGGGTCCGATTTGACGAAGGCGTTGACGAAGCAGCAGCCCGCGTTGAGTTCCTCGGCCGCGATCCGCTCGCCACGCTCGAGATCCCGGGTGAACACCGCCGCGCCCAGTCCAAACGCGCTTCGGTTTGCCAATGCCAGCGCTTCCGCTTCGTCCCTGGCAGCGATGATCGCTGCGACCGGTCCGAACAGTTCCTCATCGAAGGCACGCATCCCGGGCTCCACGTCCGCCAGTATCGTGGGCGGATACCACGCGCCGTCTTGTTCGGGCACCGTGCCTCCCAGCAGACAACGCGCGCCAGCGTTGATGGAATCGGTCACTTGGCCGTGTAGCTCGTCGCGCAGATCTTCGCGCGCCTGTGGGCCGATATCCGTGGTTTCGAGCAGGGGATCGCCCATGGTCTGGGCGCGCATCAGTTCCACGCACCGCCCCTCAAACGCCTCCCGCAACGTTTCGACCACGATGAACCGCTTGGCCGCAATGCAACTCTGCCCGCTGTTGATGAGCCGGCTCTCCACACACGTCCGGGCCGCCAACTCGAGGTCGGCGTCCTCCAGGACCACGTACGGATCACTGCCGCCCAACTCCAGCACCGTCTTCTTCAGGGAGGCCCCGGCTTCCGCAGCCACCGCTCGACCCGCGCGAACGGACCCTGTAAGCGTAACGGCCTTGACCACGGGGTCCTGAATCACCG
>JABDJZ010000274.1 GCA_013003255.1 Rhodothermales bacterium | reverse complement strand
AGGCAGGACAGACCGAGCGAATCAGTCTGGCCATCATTCTGGGTGTCACGGAAGACGAAGTACTGAACTCCCGGGACAAGGCCCTGCAGGCCTATCTCGAGGACTACCAGTTCGCGCAGGCGCCGATTACGCCAGAATTGTCCGTGGTGCCCGGAGACGGCAAGGTGACCCTTTACTGGGACTCCGATGCCGAGGACTCCTTCGACAACTTCCTCGCGGGTCTCGGACGTAACCCCAACGACTTCGAGGGCTACCGTGTGTACCGCTCGACCGACCCGGCCTTCCTGGACGCCCTGACCATCACGGACGGTTTCGGTAACGCGCTGCTGCGGAAACCGATTGCCCAGTTTGACAAGATCAACGGCTTCTCGGGCTTCCACCCGGTAGACGTGAATGGCGTCAAGTTCTATCTCGGTACAAACCGGCAGGACCCGGGCGAGGACGAACAGGGGCTGACGCACAGCTTTGTGGATACGGACGTCACCAATGGCATCCGGTACTTCTATGCGGTGACGGCCTACGACTTCGGATCGACCATCGACAACATTCCGCCGACCGAGACGCCGATCCGGATTCAGCGCCTGGCCGACGGATCCATCCTTACCGGTCGAAATGTGGTCGAGGTTACGCCTACGGCCCCGGTGGCGGGTTTCAAAGGTGCGGACATCACGGACCTGACGCGTGTGGAGGGAGCAACCTCCAGCCGCATCGGCTACGAGATCATCGATCCTACGGTGCTCGAAGACGGCGAGCGGTTCCGCATCACGTTTGAGGACACCCTTCGACTGGGCGGGCGCAACTTCCCCGATACGCTGATCACGAAGAACTACACGCTGACCAACGTGTCGACAGGCGAGACGCTGATTGACCGGTCACGGTCATTCCTCAACGGCAGCGAGTTTCCCGTCTTTGATCAGGAAGGAGATCCGCTGGGCTTCAAGCTGGACTTCATTCTGGAGCCGTTCATTGTGCTGAACAAGTCGGCGTCCGGCTGGAGTAATCCTGATGTCTATCCACCGACGCTCGAGCCCTACCTCTCGGCCGGGTTCCTGAAAGGCCTTCGCAATCCCGCGGACTATCGCGTCAAGGTAGTTGGTCCAGGAGAAGGGCAGTCTGTGGAGATCCAGGTGGCGCGCCGCCTGACCCTCCCGGCAAGGCCGACCAACGTGCAGGTCTTCCGGGTCAACCCGGATGGCTCTGAGACAGCCATCGATTACGCCTTCTGGGATCTGACCGGCCCCGACTTCATCTCGGCCGAGTCCACGCAGCCGGCCACATTCACCGCTGATCCCTCGATCGGTGAAAGTGACCTGCTGATCCTGCGTGAGCCACAGGTTGGCGGATCGGGTGATCCCATCATCACGTGGCGCATCGGGATGAACTTTGTCTTCCGTGACAATGAGAACCCGGTGCAGGGAGACGTGATGGATGTCATCACCCGTAAGCCGTTCCTGGCCACGGATGCCTTCGAGTTCACAACCTCGGCACCGAGTGTCACGCGGGCCAACCCGGACTCGCTCCTTGGCCTCGTCAGCGTGGTACCCAACCCGTACGTGGTCACTAACTCCTTTGAGACGCTCAACCCGTTCTCAACGGGGCGTGGGCCACGCGTCATCAAGTTCACCAACCTGCCTCCACAGGCAACGGTCCGCATCTTCACCTTGAGTGGAAAGCAGATCACGACGCTGAGGCGGGACGAAGGCACCAACGAGGGCGTCATGACGGACCCGCTGGCCGCCGAGAACCTGCTCAATGGAACGCTGGATTGGGACCTGGAAAGCGATGATGGACTGACCATTTCCTACGGGGTCTACCTCTTCCACGTGGAAGCTCCGGATCTGGGCGAGACAACCGGCACGTTTGCCATTATCAAGTAACCGAGCCATGCTGAGAATCAAGACAATGAAAGCGATCCAGCGCCTGGCGATGCTGTTCGCCGTGGTCGGTCTTGCCGGTCCCCAGATGGTGGCCGCGCAGTTTGACACGACAACCCGGTCGGTTACCAAGCGGGGCACGACGGCCGCCGACTTCCTCAACATCCCCGTTGGCGCTCGCGCCACGGGAATGGGGAATGCAGTGACGGCCACCATCGATGATGCGACCTCGGTCTACTGGAACCCGGCCGGCCTCACGGCCATGCAGGGCGGTGGATTTGTGGGCGAATACGCCCAATGGCTGGCCGACGTCGAATTCAACTTCGTGTCGGTAGTCTTTCCCGCGGCGGGAGGGAAGGTGGCGTTCGGCGTAACGTCCATGCGGACCCCCGAAATGGAGGTGACCACCGTGGCCAATCCCAACGGAACGGGGGAGACCTTTGATGCGGCGTCCTACGCGATATCCTTGACCTACGCCCGCGCGCTCACGGACCGGTTCTCCATCGGCGGCTCGATCAAGCAGATCAACGAGCGCATCTGGAATTCGGGAGCTTCCGGGACCGCCGTGGACATCGGCACCCAGTTTGTGACACCCTTCCGCGGGATCCGACTCGGGGCGAGCATCAACAACTTCGGGTCGAAGCTCAAGCTGACAGGCGATGACCTGCTGGTCCGCGTGGACATTGATCCGATAAACGCGGGTAACAACGAGTCCAACCGGGCGCTGCTCAACACGGACGAGTTTGACTTGCCGCTCACGATGCGCATCGGGCTGGCCGGAGAGGCCTATCAGGCCGGGAGCACACGCCTTACGGTGGCTATCGAGGCCCTCAACCCCAACAGCAGCGAGCAGTACGTCAACATGGGAGCCGAACTCGGGCTCCTCAACGATCTGGTCATGCTGCGCGGGGGATACAGCGAGCTCCTGCTGGACGACGCCGTTCGCTCGTTCTCTGTCGGAGCGGGTCTCCGCTACCGGTTTGCCCCTGTCAATTTCGCCTTTGACTACGCCTATGAGGCGCAGAAGTATTTTGCCGATGTGAATCGCTTCACCATGGCCATCCTATTCTGATGACAACCTCATCAGTTTTACCCACGAAGATCACCTGATCCGACTACCCCCCTTCGGGTTTGCCGACCCGGCGGAACACTATCACTCATCACAACCACCGAGGAGCACCACATGCAAACCTCTACAACTCTGGCGCGAGGACTGTCTGTCGCGTTGTTGATGCTGGTGTTTGCGGGCACTGCCACTGCGCAGCGCACCGTGACACTGACGCTCAACACGGCTACGGCACCTGACACCCTCAATGCGCTTGACGAAATCCAGGTCCGCGGCCAGCTCGGCAGCGGAACGGCGCTGCCCGATGGCGGCGTCATCGACTGGAACGACAACACGACGCTGAAGCCAACGAACGTCGGCGGCGACTACTGGGAGCTTTCCTTCCAGATTCCGGACGACGATGGCCTCCAGTTCAAGTTCTACTCTCAGCTTCTTGAGGACGACGGACTGGGCGGATGGGAAGACGGCGGCGACAACCACACGGTAGCCGCAGGCACCGGTGATGTCACCATGCCGCTCCACTACTTCCATAAGGGATCCGGTGCCGCCTATGACTGGCGTCCCTTCGAATCTCAGGCCGGAAAAGTTGCGGTTCACTACCGCGTCTTCGCCTGTACAGAAGATGGATCCAACGATCTCTACGTACCGAGCAACCCCGACATGTTCGTGGGTGTGCGCGGGGCGCCAGAGCAGGGCATTCTCGACTGGGGAGCCACAAACGTGGTCCTCTCCCCGGAGAGCGATGTTGAGGGTACGCCGGGCTGGGACCTGTGGTCAGGTACCGCCTACTACGACGAGGCTCAGATCGGTGCCACCCAGGCCTACAAGTTTGTCGTGGAGACGGGCGTGACCGGTTGGGAAGACTCCGCGGACCGCACGTTCACGATTCCCTCCCAGGACACCACCCTGGCGTGGGTCTACTACGGCAACTCCAGCCCGACCTCGTGTGCAGCGCAGCCCGTGACCAACACGGTCATCTTCTCTGTTGACCTGACCCCGCTTCAGGACATCGGCCTCTTTGACAAGGCACGTGGCGACACGCTCCAGGTTCGTGGTGGCTTCAACGGTTGGAGCGGCGATAATCCGGACAACAGCCTGCTGCTGCCCTTCCCGGGCACCAACATCTTCGAGGCCGCGGTTCCTGTGACTGCGCTCCCGATGACCGAGCAGCCGTACAAATTCCTGATCGAGTTCAACGATGAGAACTTCATCGCGGACTTCGGTCAGAGCCCTCCAGGTGGTTGGGAAGAACCCCTTTCGACGACGGGGGCCAACCGGACCTACGTTTTTGAAGGCGGATCTGACGAACAGTTCCTGGGAGACAAGCGGTTCAACGATGTGCTGGAAGAGAATGTCATCCCGACCGGTGAGCGCGTAAATGTCACCTTCAATGTGGACATGAGCGGCGCTGCCAGCGCGGCGGATCCGTTTGATCCGGCGGTACACGCCCCGTACCCGATCTTCCAGGATCCAATCTGGACGTTCACTCAGGGCATCGAAGGGTTCAACGCCAATCCCGAACACATGATGACCGACCCCGACGGAGACGGCATCTACTCGGTGACGATCACGGTGACCGGTCCGACCTACTCGGCCATGCAGTACCTGTACGGGTACGGCGCCGACGCCACGAGCATGGCCGGCACGGAGCAGGGTGGAGGCTTCGACGGCCTTGGTCGTCGTCGCACCCGGTTCATCGTCCCGAACGGCGCGGACTGGCCGTCCACGTATGAAGTCGAGGTCGAGACCTTCACGCCAGAAGGCTCTCTCCCATACGATGCCAACCCGGCCGTCAGCGGCACGAACATCGAGCCTCTCGATGGCGAGGTCCCCCAGAAGGTGGAGCTGAGCCAGAACTTCCCGAATCCGTTCAACCCGACGACTTCGTTCGAGTACTCTCTGACGAAGACCGCCGACGTGAAGGTTCGCGTGTATGATGTGCTTGGCCGCGTAGTGGCCACGCTTGTTGACGGCGTCCAGCCGGCCAGCAACTACCGCCTGAGTTTTGACGCAAGTCATCTCTCGAGTGGTACGTACATCTACCGGTTGGAGACCGCCGGTCACACGCTGACGCGCACCATGGTGCTGCTGAAGTAAGCTGACTTCTGTGGGGTAACCCACAGGCTCTTTTCGGATGTAAGGGGGCCGGCCCGCGCGACGCGTGAGTCGGCCCCTTTCATCTGAATGCGCGGTGGAGATTCCACCGCAACAGAATTCTACGTGCTACGCATGCTCAAGCGATTCTTCCTGCTACCGATCCTGCTGCTGGCTCTTTCCGGGTCCGCCGCCGGACAGCAAATGGATATCACGTTCCGGTACGTCCCGTCCGGCGTGGTCGAGAATGCCTTCGTCCCCGGCTCCTTCAACAGTTGGGGGCAGCCCTATGCCAGTGGCAGTTGCATCGGTGCCGGACACGAGTCGCAGATGTCGTTCGTCCGGTTTGAAAACTACTGGACCAAGACGGTGCCCCTGGATGTGGGGCAGCAGTACACCTACAAGATTCAGGTGCATCGCAACACCAGTGGATCGCAGTGCGACTGGTTGTCGGATCCTTTGAACCCGGTCACCACCGGAAGCAACAACGATTCCGTCCTCGAGGTCGCGGACCCGATGACGTTTCAGCCCGCAGAGGAATTGTCATCGGACGGACTGGTCCGGTACTTCTCAGTCGGGCTGTTTTCAACGCAGGACATCACGTCCATCAGCTTTACCATCAACGGGCTGACGCGAACGGACGGGATGGACTATTTCGATGCGTCCTCCGGCGTCTTTCGATTCCAGCTTGATCGGGAGGTTCGAGCAGGAGCTCAGTTCCTGATCGAGGCCCAGGATGCAGGAGGACGGACGCTCTCGACTGAGATCGGAGAGTTGCAGCCGCCGGTCGAATGGGTCGACGAGGGGCTTACGACGGTCAAAGAGGCCGTGACGATCCGGGGGTTCATCACCCGGTTGGACGGCTCCGTAGATCCAGCCATCACGGGCGCTGCGGTCCTGCGGGAAGGTGGAGGAGAGAGCTTCGTGCACGTGGACAACGGGAACGTGGAGTTCATTGCGAGCCTCAGCGAGGGGCCGAACACATTCAGGCTCGAGGCGGAGGTCGATGGGCAGACGTTCACTTCCGACCCGATCACGATTACCCGCCGGCTCCACCCACAGGATGCCTATGCGGTGACCCCGACGGTCCGCGGATCCGGCTTTGAGATTCTGCTGGACCTGAAGGCGACAGCCAACCTGCCCGCCGATTACGACATTTCCTGGAGCTTTGACGAGGAGCTGAGTTCCGGGCCCGTAGCCAACCAGTCTGCCCAGGGCCTCAGCCTCACGGCCACGGCCTCAGGTCCCGGTGAGTACTACTTCGATGTTGACGTAGTGGCATCCGGCGAAGTCATCGACCAGTTGCGCATGGCCGCCCTGGTGGAAGAGGATGGTTCCGTCCGTGAGATGGAGTACGCCGAGAATGCCGAGTGGACCAAAGGCGCCGTGGTCTACGAGATCTTCCCGCTGAAATTCGGTCCGACGTCGACCGGAACCGTGGGTACGCCTGGCAACCGTCTGCGCCAGATAACCGACGAGTTGGACTACATCGCTGACATGGGCTTCAACACCATCTGGTTCATGCCCATCATGCGCAACCTGAACGGGATGACCGGGCTCGGCGCGGGCTACAACATCATCGACTTCAAGCGCGTGGATGAGCGCCTGGGCTCCGAGGACGACTTGCGGGCGCTGGTTGAACGGGCGCATGAGCTGGGGATCCGGGTGATCCTGGACATGACGCCTTCGCACGCTTCTCCCGACCACCCCTGGGTCTCCAGCCTCAAGGAGGGCGGTGCCTTTTCGAATTACATCCAGACCACGTCGTCAGCCCACAACCGCGGCCAGGACGGCAGAGGCGCCAACCTGTCTGAGATCTGGCAGACGTTCAATGGCGAGAACCTCTA
>JABDJZ010000225.1 GCA_013003255.1 Rhodothermales bacterium | reverse complement strand
CCGCTGAAGCGCATTGTGGAGGCCGAGCAGTGCGGACGGGTGGTTCCTGACGGCGACGCCGAGGCCATGGCTGGGGCCCTGCTCGCACTGGCCGGCGCGCCGGGGGAGGCGGAGCAGATGGGCGCCCGGGGTCAGGCTGCGGTGCGCGATCGATGGAACTGGGGGGCGACGTCCCGCGGCCTGGTGGAGATGTACCGCGGGCTGGCCGCCGGGAGCTAGCGTTCCGCGTAATTGCAGGCGCCGAGGTCCTTGACGCCCGCGCCGCGGTGGCACCGCGCGCCAGCGCGCTTAGCCGCCCAGCTCCTTCGCCAGAATGTCCGCCACACGTCCGGCTGCCTGGCCGTCCCAGCCCTCGGGGAGGGCGCCCTGCTTCCACTCGCCGTCGCGCGCCTTTCGTGCCAAAGCGCCCAGGCCGGAACGCTCCACGGGAAACAGCACATTGGTACCGACTTCGATGGTCACCGGCCGCTCCGTTGACGGTCTCATCGTGACGCACGGCACGCCGAGCGCCGTGGTCTCCTCCTGAATGCCCCCGGAATCGGTGAAGACCAGCGTGGACGTCATCATCAGGGAGGTGAATTCGACATAGCCCATCGGTGCTGCCAGAACGATGCCCGGCAGTGCTTCGAGTCTCTCGAGCAGCCCGAACGCCTCCAGGCGAGCGCGGGTACGGGGGTGGAGGGGAAGGACCGGGCGCAGAACCTCGGCCAGTTCCTCCAGGTGGCCCAGAGCGCGGGTCAGGTTGTCCCTGTCGTCGACAGTCGCAGGCCTGTGGAGCGTGACCAGCGCGTAGGGATCGGAGAGTCCCATCGCTTTGGCCTGTCCGACGGCCTCGGCTCGTGGCTTGATGGCCATGAGGGAGTCGATCATCACGTTGCCCACCATGAACCGCTTGTGCTCGGGCACACCCTCAGCGGCCAGATGCTCCATGCCGGACCGCTCGGTCACAAAACAATAGTCACTGATGGCATCAGTGGCGATGCGGTTGATCTCCTCGGGCATCCCGCGGTCACCGGACCGGAGACCTGACTCCACGTGAACCACCGGGATATGGAGCTTGACCGCGGCCAGGGCTGCTGCAAGCGTTGAGTTGACATCGCCGACCACAAGGAGCGCATCGGGACGACGGGCCACCATCTCGGCCTCCATCGCCACCATCACGGCCGCGGTCTGCTGGGCGTGCGTTCCCGATCCCACGCCCAGGTGGACATCCGGCTCCGGGATGCCCAGTTGCTCGAAGAAGACATCGCTCATCTTCCGGTCGTAGTGCTGCCCGGTGTGGACGATGCGGGACGAAAGGGCCGGATGAGCGGTAAACGCCCGGTGCAGGGGCGCAATCTTGACAAAATTGGGGCGGGCGCCCGCAACGCACAGAAGTCGAATCATGGAGTAGCAGTACTTTGCGCCAAGCTACGTACGTACCCGCTATCGCCGAGCCAAAGAAACAAGGAATGCTGAGCCGCCTCCTCCGCCAGGGCGGCTCGTATGCGATTGCGGGAGCGCTGCTCAAGGGCGCGGGCCTGATCCTGGCCCCGCTGCTGCTGAACGCGCAATACCTGCCGGTGGAAGACTACGGGAGCCTGGCGCTCCTGATGGTGACGGCGCAACTGGCGGTCTTCGTGGCCGGACTGGGCCAGCCGACAGCCCTGCTGCGCTTCATGTCGCAGAAGGATGCCCACGAAAACGCGGATGCCCTACCGGGTACCGCCCTCGCGGTTTCTGCGGGCGCCGGTCTGCTGGCTGGTCTCCTGCTATGGCTGGGCGCGGAACCCCTTGCCCGCCTGTTGACCGGGAGCTCTGCCAATGCCTCCCTGCTTGTCCCGGTCGCCGTGTACGTGGCCATCAAGTGTGCGGCGGGCGTGCCGCTGGCGCTGCTTCGGGTCCAGGAGCGGGCCGGGCGATACACCGTGGCCGTGGTCTTTGAAATGGCCGTACTGATTGTGCTGGCCTACTACCAGCTGGCCGTCCGTGGGAACGGCCTCGAAGGACTGCTCCAATCCTACGCGTGGTCAGCAGGGGTTGCCCTGTTTGTGCTGCTGGCCTTTACCGCTCCGTCCGTCCGGTGGCGCCTGGATCCGGCCGCCTCGCGGGCGCTCTTGAAGTTCGGCGTGCCCCTCGTTCTGGCTGCTCTGGCCGGCTGGTTCCTCAATGCCGGCGATCGGTACATCCTGAACTGGTTGGCGGATCGCGAAGCCGTCGCCACCTACGAGTGGTCCGCCCGATTGGCCGGACTCATCAACATGCTCCTGGTCCAGAGCTTCCAGCTGGCCTTCACGGTGGTGGGCCTCAAGGCACTGGCGTCCGGCGCGGCAGGATTCTATCGACGGACGTTCCGCCATTTTACCATCTGGACGGGAGCCGCCATTCTGGTGTTGTCGATCTGGACACCCGAAGGCATGCGGGTGCTCATCTGGCTCTTCGACATTGAAGCGGCCTACCTGCAGGCCACCACATTGGTGTTTCCGCTGGCACTCGGATTCGGGGCCTACGGGATCTACATCATCGTAAACAACGCGCTGCTCTCTTCGGGGCGCACCGGTGTCATCGGTGCGAACATCGTCGGCGTGGCTACGCTCAATGCCGTCCTCAACATCCTGCTGATACCGTGGCTCGGCGCGCTGGGGGCGGCTCTTTCGACCACCTTCTCCTACGCCGTCCTGGCTGGCGTGGCGGCGTGGACGGCACGAAAGGAGATACAAGTCACGTACCCCTGGCGCATTCCAGCCATTGTCACCGCACTGCTCCTGGCCGGATTTGCCGCCGGGATGGGTGCGGAGCTGCTGCCATCCGGGGTGCGATCCGTCGCCAAGCTGGGCGTGACTGCCGCTTACCTGGGGGCGATTCCGCTCTTGGGCC
>JABDJZ010000217.1 GCA_013003255.1 Rhodothermales bacterium | reverse complement strand
TCCTGCATGTGCCTGATTCTGTTCGCCGTTAATGAGCACCCGGAGTACCCGTTGGTGCTCGCGGCCAATCGCGACGAGTTTCTCCAGCGCCCAACGGCGCCAGCAGGCTGGTGGAACGACAACCACGGGACGCTGGGTGGGCGGGATCTCAAGGCCGGCGGAACGTGGCTAGGGATCACGCGATCGGGCCGATTGGCGGCCGTGACCAACGTTCGGGAGCCCGGCGTCACGGTTGAAGACGCCCGGTCTCGCGGAGAACTTGTCACCGCCGTATTGCATGCGGACCGTAGCCCGGAAGCCCTTATCCCGGATCTCGATGGCCGCGCCTACAACGGCTTCAATTTGATGAGCTACCAGGACGGTGTGGTTGTCCACGGCACCAATCGTGGAGACGTTGGGGCGGCCCTTCCGGCAGTCAATCGGGTGGCGTCGGGGATTCACGGCCTCAGCAATGCCACGCTGGACACGCCGTGGCCCAAGGTGGTCGAAGGGCGTATCAGACTCTCGGAGGCGCTTCGGAAGTTGGAGCCGGGACGCATCGATTGGCAGCCCTTCCTGGATCTGTTGGCCGCGAGCGATCCGGCACCCGACTCCCGATTACCACAGACCGGGGTCCCGCTGGAACTGGAACGCGCGCTGTCATCGTCGTTCATTCGCACCGGGGGATACGGGACCCGTTGTTCGACCGTCGTCCTGATTTCGGCCGACGGCACATGTCATTTCCTTGAGCGGTCCTATCCCTCCCTGGACGGGAGTCGATTTGAGGATCGCACCTTTACTCTGCCTCTCCAGGCAAAAGAAGCGCAGCCATGAAGCAAACACCACCGGTAACGGTCACCATTGGCCGGGAGCACTACCAGAGTCAAATCCGGGCACGCAGCCATGAGTTTCTGGCTGATGAACCGGAGGCCTTGGGCGGTACAGACACCGGGCCCACCCCGTATGAACTGCTGGCCGGAGCTCTGGGGAGTTGCACGGCCATCACCCTCCGCATGTACGCAGACCGGAAGGAGTGGCCGCTCGAAGGCGTAGAGGTGGCCGTTTCCCACGAGAAGATTCATGCCAAGGACTGCGATTGCGAGACGGATGCCACCGGGCGAATCGACCTCATTCGGCGGGATATCGCGATGCTGGGACCGCTTGACGACACGCAGCGGGCACGGCTGCTGGAGATCGCGGATCGCTGCCCCGTTCACCGGACGCTCCACGGCGACATCGTGGTCAAGACCACGGACGTGACGGAGGGTGTGGCGGGCTAAGCTCGGCGGTGCCTTTTGGCGCCCTTGGGGGCAGGTTGGCGCCTCGGCCGCTGCGTAGTCTTGTCGGGCCGTGGGCAGCAAGGGCGGGCCTCTCAGGCGCGGCGTACCACACCCAGGCCGGGGCGGGCCGGCATCACCGGCTTCGCATCTTCGAACGTGACCCCGTCGAAGGGATCGTTCGCCAGGAATCCGGCACCGTCCAGGTCGGCGAAATCAGCCAGGGGCGCCAGTGCCGCGGCCGCGGAGATGGCCAGGCTGCTTTCCACCATGCATCCCAGCACCACGGTCATGTCGAGCGCGCGGGCCAGGTGAATAAGCGCGCGGCTCGCGGCGATCCCTCCACACTTGGCCAGCTTGACGTTGATGCCGTCCGCGGCACCGGCCAGCGCAATGGCGTCATCGGCGCTCCGGAAGCTCTCGTCGGCGATCAGGGGCGGTGTACTGGTGCGAGGCAGGAGCCGGCGCAGCAGGTGCCAGTCGTCGGGGTCCTTGTTTGCGATGGGCTGCTCAATGAAGAGCAGCTTCAATTCGTTCAGGCGCGGGATGACGCTGACGGCTTCGGGGATGGACCATGCCCCATTGGCGTCCACACAGATTTCGGCATCGGAGAGCGCACGCACGCGCCGAACAATCTCGACATCCCGCTGGCTGTCGCCGGTACCGAGCTTGAGCTTGAGTCGAGGGTAGGCCAGACTCTCAGCCGTCAGATCTTCCAGTCGCTCGGGAATGGAGACGGTCTGAAAGATGGTCGGGGTCCGGCTCGGGTCAATTCCGAGCATGACATGCAGCGGCTGCCCGATGGCCTGTGCCCAGTGGTCGTGGAGGGCCAGGTCCAGGGCACATCGCGCGGGGCGAGGACCGGAGGTCAGGTCTCTCAGCCACGAATGGACCGGTGGTGGTTCCGCTGAGGTCCATTCAGGAAGCTGAATGGACTTCAGCCACGCAGCAGCCGTCTCGTAGTCGACAGGCAGGTAAGGCGGGAGACCCGCCTCACCCAGACCATCACCCACCTGAACCAGAATGTTGGTTCGCTCGGTTGTCGTTCCGTGGGCAATTCGGAACGGCTGCTTGAGTCGTAGCGGAAGTGGAGAAACTCGGATGTCCATCAGGGAATGCAGAAGGGCCTATATCCAGACGCGGCCAACCGAGGCGGATGGGGCCAGGAGAGGGGAATCTGAATCTACTTGGGGTGCGTCGAAGGCGTCGATCGGTGCTGCCGAGGCAACCGGAAGGCCGGATCGCCGGCGGGCTGAACAGGCCATACGGGAGGCCCAGGCCCGGGCCGCTGCGCGGTGCTCCGGGTCCGGAAACCGTCCTACGGCGTGCAGGAAGAGGCCGGTCGGACCGGGTGCGGATTCGGGGAGTGACGTAAGGCCCACGGGCGTTCGAGAGGCGGTTGCCGCCGCCTTCAACACCTCGTCGACCGCCTCGCGCGACAGGGTGTTTCCATCTCCGGTGCGTATGTCCCCGCAGAGGTGCGCGCAGCGG
>JABDJZ010000207.1 GCA_013003255.1 Rhodothermales bacterium | reverse complement strand
GCACTGGAGGACAGCCCGGCACACGCGCTCGCTACGTATCCCGATGAGAACCTGATCATCGACCACACCGAGGGCCTCTATGTGGGCTACCGGTATTTCGATTCCTACGGCGTTCAGCCGGCCTACGCCTTCGGCCACGGGCTCTCCTATACCAGCTTTGACTACAGTGATCTGTCGGTCGAGAAGTCGGGCGAGGAGGTCGTGGTTCGGCTCACCGTTACCAACTCCGGTGATGTGGCAGGAGCAGAGGTCGTCCAGGTCTACGTGGAAGATGACGAGTCTTCGCTCGAGCGCCCCAAGAAGGAATTGAAGGCCTTCGAGAAGGTCCGCCTTGAGCCGGGCGCGTCAGCCGAGCTGGTGCTTTCGCTGGGTGAGGATGCCTTCAGCTTCTATGATCCTTCCGTCCCGGGCTGGGTGCTCGAGCCCGGCGCATTCACCGTTCACGTGGGTGGATCGTCGGATGACATACGGCTCCAGGGACAGGTGGCGTGGTAGCTCGGCTCCTCCTGGCAACTGGAATACTGATGACAGCAGCCTGCACCACGCCCGAGCCGGAAATTGTCGCGGGCTTTCAGCCTCAGGCCGCCGAGGCGCTGCTTGATGACACTATCCACGCGGTGGCGTATTCCGGATTCAGGAGCGGCCAACACCCGGATCGCGGGGAGGGCGCGGTGTTTCCTTCGCGCGAGGAGATTCTGGAAGACCTGAACCTGCTGCAGCAAGCCGGCCTGACACTGATCCGTCTCTACGACTCCCAGCAGAATTCCCGCGACGTCCTGGAGGTGATTCGCGAACAGGGTCTGCCTCACAAGGTCATGCTGGGGGTTTGGCTGAACGCGGAGAAGAGCAATCACGAGACGTGCGCCTGGTTGACGGAGCCCATCCCCAAGGAGAAGCTCGAGGCTAATCGGCTGGGTAATCAGGTTGAGCTTCAGCGCGGGATCGCCCTGGCCAACGAGTTTGACGAGATCGTCGTGGCGATGAACGTCGGGAACGAGACCTTGGTGGATTGGAATGACCATGGCGTCCCGGTGGAGAGCCAGAAGGCGTACATGGATCAGGCGCGGCCGGCGATCGATCAGCCCGTAACGACGGCTGAGAATTACGAGGCGTGGATCGCACATGCGTCTACCATTGCGGAGTCGGTGGACTTCGCGGGCGTGCATACGTATCCCGCCTGGGAGAACAAGACGGTTGTGCAGGCCATCGACTATTCCATCGACAATCTGCGCCGCGTTCAGGAGGCGATGCCGGAAGTGCCAATCGCCATCGTGGAGGCCGGCTGGGCATCGCAGGCGTCCGAGTTCGGACCCAGAGCCAGTGAAGCCAAACAAGTGCGCCACCACGACGAGCTCATGGCGTGGGCCCGGGCCAACAACGTCACCACCTTCTGGTTTGAGGCCTTCGACGAGGACTGGAAAGGGAACCCCGACAATCCATTAGGAGCCGAGAAGCACTGGGGACTCTGGCGGGTGGACCGGACGCCGAAGGCGGTTGTGAGTGCGGACAGGTTGCCCCTGGCGCCCGGCCGGTAACTCCGATGGGTTGGCGGGCACCTGCCCAGGTCTCGATATTGACCGGGACTCGCCAACCCAATCATGCGGATTTCGGCCCATCCCTCCAGGCGCCACTCCCGTCCTCGGCTGTACCACTCGCTCGTACTTCTCCTGGCACTAAGTGCAGGAGGGTGCGAATCGTTCGTCGTGCTCTCGGATAATCTCAAAGAGGAATTCCTGGCGTGGGAGTTCGGGATGTTCATCCACTTCAACATGGCCACCTTCAATGATCGGGAGTGGGCCAATGGGTACGAGGACCCCGATTCGTTCGCCCCGACCTCCCTGGACGTGGAGCAGTGGGCCGACGCGGCCGTCTCTGCCGGGATGACCTACGCGGTGCTTACGGTCAAGCACACCGGCGGCTGGGCCCTGTGGGACAGTGGCCTCACGAATCACGATGTCACGGCCTTTCAGAACTACCAGGATGGCAAGGGAGATCTGGTCCGCGAGTTTGTCGACGCCTTTCGATCCCGCGGCCTCAAGGTGGGGTTCTACTATTGCCTTCCGGGCGACTACGACGGCCGCTTCGGGAACGTCAAGCCCAAAGGGGCACCGCCTATGAACGGGCTACCCCCGGAGGCGCAGGGGCGCCGCCTTGGATTCGTCAAGGACCAGTTGTCAGAGTTGCTGACCCGGTATGGTGCGGTTGACCTCATCTGGATTGATCAGTACCGGACCAGACTGACGTCAAAACGGGATTGGAACGAGATCCGGAACCACATCCGCTCACTACAGCCCACCACCTTCATTGTGGCAAACAACTCTCGCAAGAACCGAGAGACGGACATCCATTCGTACGAGTATCCGCTCTATCAGGCGGCGTCCGGGCTGCCACCCGAGGGTAACGCGCGGCCTGCCGAGGTATCCGATGTACTGGGTCCAAGCTGGTTCTGGAATACCTCGCCCGACCAAGCGAATCTGAAATCCGCCGCGGACGTGGTTGACCGCCTCAGCCTGGTCAACGCGCGCCGCGCCAACTACCTGCTGAACGTGGCGCCGGACACCACGGGCCAGTTGCCCGCCCGGGCCGTCCAACGCCTCGCCGAGGTAGGAGCCCTCCGAAGGTCGCAGTAGCCTACCAGAGTATCAGGTAGAGCGCGGCGGTGATCCCGAGTACGGCGAATGATGCCACCGCGAACACCGAGTCCGACTCTGCCTTGATGCCCGAAAGCGAAATGGCGTTGGGGTCATCCTTGCCCTTGCCTTCGAACAGTGAGATGGCCACGATGAGGAGGACGGACAAGACGAAGACCAGGCCCATCCGGTGAATGAACGGCAGCGCCGGGGTCAAGAGCTTCATGCCTGCCGACATCGGGATGCTGAGCACAGCCGTGATCAGGGCAGCGTTAGGCGTGGCCTTCTTCCAGAACAGTCCCATCACGAACACAGCCAGCACGCCCGGCGAAATGAAGCCGGTGTATTCCTGGATGTACTGGAATGCCTGGTCGATGGCGCCGAGCAGGGGATAGGCTGCGAGCGCTGCGATCACGATGGCCACAAGACTGACGATGCGACCCATCCTGACGAGACCGCGCTCGGAGGCCTCCTTGTTGATCATCGAACGGTACAGGTCCATCGTGAAAATGGTAGCCGTCGAGTTCATCATGGAGGCCAGCGAGGACACGATGGCGGCCGCGAGGGCAGCCACGGCGAGACCTCTCAGGCCTGGCCCCACGTAGGTGCCAAGCAGCCATGGATAGGCCTCATCGGCCTGACCGATGGGCGCATTCAATGCAAAAGCCACCATACCCGGGATCACGACGATGAACGGCAGCAACAGCTTCAGTCCGGCGGCGAAGGCCAGGCCGCGGCGCGCCTCCTTCAGGCTCTTGGCCGCCAGGGCCCGTTGGATGATGTACTGGTTGCAGCCCCAGTAGAACAGGTTGGCCACCCACATGCCGCCAAGCAGCACCCCGAGTCCCGGAAGCAGTTGATAGGCATCCTGCATGGCGCCGGTATCGTCCGCATACATGAGTTCGCCCGGGAAGAGCACCATGTTGAAACGTTCCGGGATGTCCTGAGCCAACTGCGTGAATCCTGCCAGCACGCCGGCACCGCCACCGTACGCATTCAGGGCCAGTACCGTGGTCAGGATGCCACCGCCGATCAGCACGACCACCTGGACCACATCCGTCCAGGCCACCGCCTCTAGTCCGCCATAGATGGAGTAGACCGTGGCGAAAAGCGCCAGACCGGCCATGCCCCAGAACAGGGGCACTCCCATGATGCCCTGCAGCGCCAGCGCACCCAGGTAGAGGACCGAGGTCAGGTTGACAAAGACGTACACCAGGAGCCAGAAGACCGCCAGCAGGGTGCGGACCCTCCCATCAAACCGCTGCTCCAGAAACTGCGGCATGGTGAAGATCTTCTTCTCCAGGTAGATGGGGATGAAGAGCCACGCGATGAGCAGTAGCGTGACTGCGGCCATCCACTCGTAGGAGGCAATGGCCAGGCCGAGCCTGAACCCGGACCCTGACATGCCGATGAACTGCTCGGCCGAAATGTTCGAGGCTATCAGGGATGCGCCAATGGCCCACCACGGCAGCGCCTTGCCCGCCAGGAAGTAGTCTGTGGAGTCCTTCTGGTGACCCTTCTTTTCGCGCGATACCCACAGGCCGGTGCCCACGATCAGCAGGGCGTAGATCGCGAAGATGATGTAGTCGAGGGGGGTGAAGCCCATGGGAGCGTGGGTGTCTGGTGGCGGTAGGCCGGGTGGGTTCAGTCAGTCTCTGGGTCCGGAGCGGCCCCAAGTTCTTTCCCGTCTGCGTCGGTTCCAAACACGAAGACGGTTTGGGACGAGAACGGCTTTCCGGGCCTGAGAATCGTGTTTGGGAAGTCGGGGCGGTTGGGGCTGTCGGGGAGATGCTGAGTCTCCAGGCAGACGCCGGCGTGCTCTCGGTAGTACTCGCCGGACCGGTTGCGAATCGTCGCGAGGTGATTGCCGGTGTAGACTTGAACAGCCGGCTCTGTGGTGAGCACGGTGAGTGTTCGGCCAGAGGCGGGATCGTAGAGGTGGGCTGCCGGCCGGGCAGTTGGGGCTACTTCCGGCGAGGGTGTGTCCGACTCGGTATCCCCTTCCGGCGAGGGTGCGTCCGGTGCGGGCCCGTCCGCCCCGGTGTCCGAATTGGCGTTGAGGATAAACGAGTGGTCGTAGCCGCTGACTGCCCGGATGTCGGGGTGCTCTGATGCGAGGCCTGGTCCCAGCGGTTGAGGGCTCCGAAGGTCAAAAGGCGTTCCGCCAACGTTGGCCGGGGCGCCCCCAGGAATGCCGTCGGGTCGCACCGGCAGGTACCTGTCTGCGGCCACCTGAAGCCGGTGCCCCAGCACATCCCCGCAGCCGGCCAGGTTGAAGTAGGTGTGCTGGGTCAGATTCACCGGCGTCGGGCGATCCGTCTTGGCGTGATAGTCTACGATCCACTCGCCGCCGTCGGTGAGGGTGTACGTGACCTCCACGGTCAGCTCCCCCGGGAAGCCGGACTCGCCGCGCGGGCTCTTGCAGGACAGCACGAGGCCTCGTGCGCCCCCGGATTCGAAGGGCTCCGCTTTCCACACCTGCGTGTGCAATCCCCGGACGCCCCCGTGGAGGTGGTTGGCGCCATCGTTGGCATCCACGCGGAACGACACACCGTCCACCTCAAAGGAAGCCCCCGCAATTCGATTGGCGTAGCGACCGACCAAAGCACCGAAATAGGCCCGATTGTCCAGGTACTCCCATGGCTCGGCATGTCCGAGTGTGACTTCACCCGGTTGTCCGTCTCGGTCGGGGGCATCGATGGAGAGCACGATGCCGCCAAGGGTCATCACTTGGATGGCCACCCCGCCGGGTGAGGTCAGCGTGTAGACGTCCACCTCGTTCCCGTCAAGGATCAATCCGGCGGGGGTCCTGGTGACTGAGGGCGTCATGCGTCAAGTGCCTGGTTGTGATGGACAATCGCAGCACCCGCTGTGGCGCGGGTCACGTAGATGGCGGGTTTCAATCCGGTACGTTCGGCATAGGTCTCCCCCACCTGGGCCACAAATCTCTCGGCCTCGTCTTCGGCCACCAGCGCCACCGCGCAGCCACCGAACCCGGCCCCGGTCATGCGAGCCCCGAAGCATCCCGGAGCCTCCCGCGCCAGCGAAGAGAAGAGATCCAGGGTATCGGTCGATACCTCAAAGTCATCGCGCAGGCTGGCGTGACTTTCATTCATCAGCCTGCCCACTTCGACGGCGTCACCGCGCTTCATCGCTTCTGCCGCCGCCAACGTTCGGACATTCTCCGTTACCACGTGGCGGGCTCGACGAAGGGTGGTGGGGTCCAGTCGGCCCGCCGCGGCGGTAAGATCCTCGGGAGACACGTCACGCAGGGCGGGCACGCCCAGCTCGCGCGCGGCCTCCTCGCAGCGCTCCCGGCGTTCGTTGTATGCCGAGTCGACAAGGCCCCGTCTCGTGGCCGTGTCCAGGATCACCACTACGGTACCCACGGGAAGGGGAACGGGCTCAAGGTCCAGCGTTCGGCAATCGATGAGTAGCGCGTTGCCGGCCACCCCCGCTGCAGAAATCATCTGGTCCATGATGCCGCAGTTGACGCCCACCCACTCGTT
>JABDJZ010000197.1 GCA_013003255.1 Rhodothermales bacterium | reverse complement strand
CCCTCAAGGCGGTGGTCCGTTACCCGACCCTGGGGCCAGTTGTAGGTTCTGATCTTGGCCGAGCGATCACCGGAAGCCACCATGGAACGACGGGCCTCACTTCGTTCCGCCTCCGCCTTGGCCAGTTCCAGCTCATAGAGGCGGGACCGGAGCACCCGCATGGCCTTGTCCTTGTTCTTGTGCTGGCTCTTCTCGTCCTGGCAGGTCACCACCAGCCCGGTTTCCAAGTGGGTGATACGCACGGCGGAATCCGTGGTGTTCACACTCTGACCACCCGGGCCGCTGGACCGGTAGACGTCAATCTTGATGTCGTTGGCATGGATGTCCACATCCACCTCCTCGGCCTCCGGCAGTACCGCAACGGTGGCCGCTGACGTATGAATCCGACCGGATGACTCCGTGGCCGGGACGCGCTGAACGCGGTGGACACCGCTCTCGTACTTCATCGTCCCGAACGCCTCCTCGCCGCTCAGGCTGAAGACGATTTCCTTGAAACCGCCCTGCGTCCCGTGGGAGGTGTTCATGACGTCAATCTTCCAACCGTTCCGATCCGCGAACCGCGAGTACAGCCGGTACAGGTCTCCAGCGAAGAGGCTGGCCTCATCGCCCCCGGTGCCGGCCCTGATTTCCACAATGGCGTTCTTGGTGTCCGCGGGATCCCGGGGAAGCAGCTTGAACTTCAGCTCCTCCTCGACCTGCGGGAGGCGATCCTCGATGTCGCTGAGCTCCAGCGTGGCCATCTCGGTTATCTCGGGGTCTTCCTCTCCTTCCACCATGGACTTCAGGTCATCCCGCTCCTGCAGCAATGCCTGGTAGGCCTTGATGGACTGCACTACGGACCGCAGCGTGTTGTATTCACGCCCCAGATCCGCCATGCGGGTCGGGTCCGTGGCAATCTCCGGCTGGGACATGAGGCTGCTCACCTCCGCGTGCCGGTTGAGGATTCCCTCGATGACGTCTTCTGCAATCATGCGCCTGCGAACGCCCGTGACGGCGCGAATGATTCTGGCTGTCCCGATACCATCGGCCCGTCCCATTTCGCGGAATGAGACTCAAATCGACCGCCTCACCGGCCCAAAAAGCCTGAAATCGGGTATTCCGCGTCCCGAGTGCCGGTGGCACGCTTTCTGTAATCGGATTCCTGAACCAAGGAACGGACTACAAGAATATGCTGGCCTCCACCAGATACCACATCAAGAGTTCTTCAGCATCCAGGGCAGTCATGATCTGGCTGCTCACCTGCATGTCCGTCTACTACGTCCTCGACGGAGTGGCCACACGACACGTGGCGGTCCAGGTGGAGAATTTCCGAACCCCGGGCATGAGCGATGAACAGGTCCTGTCTCTGGCCGTCCAGAATGCCTACGCCGAGGAAGCCAACGGCTGGTGGATCAATGACAAGACGCCGTACCTGGTGTTCGACCCCTCGCGAGACTACGAAGTGCCGCCCCAACTCTACGAGGTGTTCGACCTCGAAATGGTGGCCAACGCCCAGACGGGTCCCATCGGACTGCTCAAGCCGCGGGTCGCGTCGCTGAAGTAGTGGATTGCGTGGACGAGCTCAAGTCCGCCGTCCCTGGCTTGGCTGCGCCCTACTCGACCGTAACGCTCTTGGCCAGATTACGCGGCTGATCCACGTCGCAGCCCCGCATGACGGCGATGTGGTACGCCAGAAGCTGAAGCGGAATTGACGTCAGGATCGGAGCCAGCGGTTCCATGGTCTTCGGCACGCGAATGACGTGCTCACAGAGCTTGTCGAGTTCGCCGTTGCCTTCGTCTGTGATGGCGATAACGCAACCCTTGCGAGCCACGACCTCTTCAATGTTGGAAATGACCTTCTCGTAGGTCGAGTCCTTCATCGCCACGAAGACAACCGGCATGAACTGGTCAATCAGTGCGATGGGACCGTGCTTCATCTCGGCAGCGGGGTATCCCTCCGCGTGGATGTAGGAAATCTCCTTGAGCTTCAATGCACCTTCCAGGGCAACCGGGAAGTTGTAACCGCGCCCCAGGTAGAGGAAGTTCTGCGCGTAGCGGAAGACACTGGCAATGGCGCGGATCTGACCGTTGAGGTCCAGGACAGACTGCACCTTTCCGGGCAGTTCCTCCATCGCGGCCAGCAGCGCCTTTGACTCTTCCGGGTCCATCCCGCGCTGTTGCGCGAGCTTGGTCGCAATCATGGTCAGGACGGTGACCTGCGCCGTGAATGCCTTGGTAGAGGCCACACCAATTTCCGGGCCCGCATGCAGGTAAACGCCCGCGTCGGTCTCCCGGGCAATGGTTGATCCCACGGTGTTGACTACACCGTAAACGGGGATGCCCTGCGCCTGGGCCTGCCGGACGGCGGCCAGGGTGTCGGCGGTTTCGCCGGACTGTGAAATCACGATGACGGCATCGCCTTCGCGCAGGATGGGGTCGCGATAGCGGAATTCGCTGGCGTACTCGACTTCCACCGGGATGCGTGCCATCGCCTCGATGGCATATTCGCCCACAAGCGCGGCGTGCCAGGACGTTCCACACGCGGCGATAATGATGCGGTCAGCCTGGGCCAGTCGATCAATGTGCTCAACCAGGCCGCCAAGCTGAACCATGTTCTCGTCCACCCGGACCCGGCCACGCATGCAGTTGGCCAGGGACTTGGGCT
>JABDJZ010000172.1 GCA_013003255.1 Rhodothermales bacterium | reverse complement strand
CGCCCACAAAGAGCTCGGGCGAGCCCGAGCCGTAGAACAGCGTGGGAACCTGGACTCCGTCGATAAGGCTGACGAAGCCGGCCCCGAGAATCGGTACCCCATTGACCGCCGGCATGTTGAAGGACCAGGTGAGTTGCCTCTCGAGCCAGTCATGGGCCTCGTCCGGGTCACGGCTCGGAAACTGAATGTCCCCCAGGGGGAGCAGGTAGGCTGCCGACTCCAGCGCATTTTCAGCGGGTGGCGGCGGAGGCGGACCGGCCGGTGGGCGTCCCAGAAATCTGCTTACGGCCAGGGCACTCACCACGGCGAGAAGCAGGATGCCAACAACAGGGAGAATGCGGCCACGGGTGGACGCTGATCCACCTTTGGCCGGGCCCGGCACACGCGCCCGGCGAACGGCATCCCGAAGTGTCCTGCCGGGCTGAACGATATGCGACTGAAGCCCTTCCTGCAGGGCAGCCAGTCCGGTGGTGTTCTCGGACGGAAGACCCAGGCTTTCCAGGACTGCAGTTCGATGAGCTTCAAGCTGCTCCGGCTGCAGTCCGAATAGGCCTGCGAGGTCAGCATGCGCAAGTCCGGAGGTGGCGAGCAGGAACGCTACGGCCCGATCTCCCCGGGGGAGGCCGGCAAATCGCTCGGTTACCCTAAGCCGGAGCGCTTCGTGCGCCACGCGACGGGCCACGACGGATTGCGCGGAGGCTTCGATGGCTACCTCAACCGGAGGCACACTGAACTCGGTAGCCACTTGCCAGACACTCTGGAGTGGGGCCGGCGGGAGCTGGATGTCCTTCAGCATCTGACCGAGCAATTCGAATCGACTGCCGGACGGCACCGCGCGAAACGCGTCGACGGTGGAGGAGAATGCGGTGTCCTCGTCCACCGCCAGCACCTGGGCCAGCGCAAAGACCTCGGCGAGGTGCGGGATCTCAGCTGCCGTGTTATCCCGCTTGGCCATCCAGAAATACCACGTTTATCGGTGATCCGGTGCGCAGGCCGTAGAGCTCAGCACCGTTGCCGCGTGAGACGGCTATTTCCAGAAGACCGGAACTGTTGAACAGCAACACGGGGTCACCGGCTTCTACAGAGCCGTAGGTGGCCCGCAGCTGGTCAACGATCACCGTGCCCGCGTAGCATTTGAAGCGGCGGTCCAGCCGGCCCGCCTCGAACACATCCCGCGTGATGTTGGTGATGCAGTTGCCGAAGCGGTCCACATGGACCACCCAACCCCGGATGCCCTGATCATCATGAATGGGAAGGGCCCAGTGTAGTGGGCGCAGCTTGTCCAGCGGGGATCCAAGTTGGTCAAGTGATCTTCCGGCTGCCAGGTGTGCAGCGGCCGGTGCAAACACATCCCTGCCGTGAAACGTGGTACTCAGGTCGGCACTCCGCCAGAAATCCGGGTTATCCAGCACCACGGCTTCGTGGTCCGCCCTGCCGAGTACCAGCGAGAAGATCCCGTTGTCCGGGCCGACGAAGTACTGATCCTGGGATCGAATGGCGATGGCTGCCCTCTCCGTGCCAACCCCGGGATCGACCACGCAGACGTGAACGGTACCCGTTGGAAACCAGGCGGCCGACTCGCGTAAAACGAACGCTGCCTGCATCACGTCCTGCGGCGGTATGTCGTGGCTGATGTCAACCAGGTTGGCCTCGGGAAGAACCGACAGCGCCACCCCTTTCATGGCCGAGACGTATGCGTCCCGGGTACCGAAATCGGTCAGGAAAGTGATGATACCGGAAGGGCGCTCCATATAGGCCGTCAAGGCGTGCGTTGCAGGCGCCAAAAGGTAGTGAACATCGCACGGCCCCCGGTGCTCTCCCCTCAAAATCCTGAATGCGAAACCACTTTCGATTCTATTCGTGTGGCACCATGCCAGAGACCCCCATCCTGTGACTGACGTGAGCGCCCCCTTCAATTCAGATCGACATCAGGAAGCCCTGAACAAGTTCATCCTGTTCTGGGGCGAAATGGCGTCCAACTGGGGCATCAACCGGACCATGGCCCAGATACACGCCTTCCTCTACGCCCAGGAGGAGCCGGCCGACACGGATCATATCATGGAACGTCTCCAGATCAGCCGTGGAAATGCAAACATGAACCTGCGGTCGCTGGTGAACTGGAATCTGGTGCGGAAGGTGCACCTTGCCGGATCGCGGAAAGACTTCTTCGTGGCTGAGAAGGATGTCTGGGAAATAACGCTGCAGATCATCCGCGAACGGGAGCGCCGAGAGATCCAGCCGGTTATGCAGCAGCTCCAGGAGTGTCGTGAGTTACTGGTAGGAGAGGTTCAGGGCCCGTGCCCGGACGAACTCTCCACCGCCGAACGCCACTTTTGCGAACGCCTCGACAACCTCATGAAACTGATGGAGGTCTTCGAGGGGCTTTCCCGCACGCTTTTGCCATTCATCCAGGCCCAGAACGTTGAACTGCTGCGGCAGCTGGTCGGCCTGGGCGACCCCGACGAAAACCAGACCTCATGAGCGCTCACATTGAAACGGGACGAACCGGCGAAAAGCTGGCACAGGAGTGGTTGGTCGAGCGCGGCTTCCGCATCATGGCCACCAACTACCGGTTCCAGCGGTCCGAGGTGGATATCGTTGCCTTCCTGCCGGCGGCCAAGTGGGAGCAGGGCGGTGAGATGGTGTTCGTCGAGGTGAAGACGCGGCGGGGGACCGGATTCGGGCACCCGGAGGAGGCGGTAACCGAGGAAAAGCAGCGGCACCTGATCCGCGCCGCCAAGGCCTGGATGCACGAGAACAGGATGGATCGCACTCCCTGTCGGTTTGATGTGCTGGCCATCACCATCCCGCCGGGCGGCGAGCCGGAATACCACCACATCCCGAACGCCTTCTGGACGTTCTAGACGGCCGGCAGTGGCGCGCGCTCACCGTCCGCGGGGCGGGCCGGCTACCGGTTAGTCGGCAAAGCCTTGCGATGACGGTCCGGCGACACGTACCGCGTGTGGAACTGCTCCCAGTCTTCAGGATGGGCCTGATAGACGGGATCGTCCTCAAGGGTCGTGGGCGGCGCGCTGTAGTCCGCGCTGGCATGCGTGGGAAGTGGAAGCACCGTGGTAGAGAACGTGGTGTTGAGGTCCCCGTCTTTCACCCACCCGTCACCGAGCAGCAGGAAATCCCGCGTCCACCCGGAGGGCGGGGGCTCGAGGGCCTCGAATCGCAGGACCATCTCGTCTCCGGCATTCATGATCACGTAGCGGTCATCGACCTGGTTCACCAGCTCCATCACGTCGCCAAATCGCGTGTGAAACCCCCGGAGATCCTGCCGCACGGGATAGCTGGATTCCAGGACCTGGTAGTCAGGCAGTTCCGGGGAGACGGAATCCACGGCCGCAACCTGTGAGAAGCCCCGGTAGCGAAGCTGCGCACTCTGCGTGTCCAGCAGGCGGCGGGTTACCTCCCCGTACGCCGGGGCGCCCCAGCGTAACTGGTCCCAATACACTTCCAGATTCGTACGCAGGCGGAAGACGCGCGACTCTCCCGGGTTCCAGATGCCGGAGAGGTCGATGAGAACCGTCTTCTCCTTGCCGGAGGGAAACCCGACGTCAGGCTGAACAAGGCGCCAGCCGCCCGCTCCGTTTGGGACCTCGAGCTGCAGGCTGACCGGAGCCGGCGTGTCTCCCTGCCCAATGGCCACATTGATGGAACTGTCGGTGGGCCGGACCCAGCCAAATCCAATGAACCGGACGTCGTCCGGAGCGCTGTCCGGCAACCGCATCTCGACGGCATGCATCTCGGCGATGCCCTGGTAGGCTCCGCGCGCAAATCCCGCCACGTACTGCCCGTCCCGCGCCTTGGCCTCGGCCGAAGCATCCCGGCCCCGGGCATCACGGACTTCGGCGAAGGGCTGGGGCGTCTCGAACAGGTGGACCCGGTCATCCGGTGGCGGGAAAGCGAACCGCTCGTCGACGAGGGCCTCGGTGCCCTGAGGATGGTCCACGGCCACCAGGGACACCTGGTCAAAGAAGTGCGTCTCCCAGAGTTCGGCCGTGATGCGGACCTCGTAGGCGCCATCCCGCGCGCTGAGTGCGTCGCCCGGAATGCGGATCCAGTCTGATGTGGTGGCGATGCCGGCGGTTTCCTGGGCATTGATGCGAAGCCCCAGAGGAGATCGCCAGAGGAAGTCGGTGACGAACCGATACCGCTCCCCATCGTGGGTAAAGACCCAGGGGCAGGAGCCCTTCAGGCGCTGCTCGGCCAGCACGGTTTCATCGGAGAGCAGGTCAAATTCAATCTGGAGGTCGCCATTTGGCCAGGTGATGCGTGCCACCTCCGTGAGGAGGTTCTCGCCCAGTCCAAAATGCAGCACCTGACCGGAGATGGGCCGCTTCTGGTAGAGCAACCCGGAACGCAATTCCACGTCGCCACCGATGGCAAAGGTGTTGATGCGGCGATCGCCCTGCGCGCTGGCCGCACGAGGTCGAAGTCGTTTCCACTGGTATCCGGCCTCGCCCTGCGGGAAGTACACCATGGCCTCGCCGTGTTCACGGCCGATTAACTCGGGCGGCCCTTCTTCGGTCAGTGGTGCCACGGTGTCGAGTTCAAATGCAGCAAGGTCCAGCCCCGTCCCAAGCAACTCCGCATCTTCCGCCAGAAACGCCGTCACGCCACCCGGATGCGTGATCAGCCAGTCCAGCGCGCCGTTGTTATCGAGTTCCGTCAAGATGAGCCCATCCGGTGAAGCGGGGAGTACGCCAGGTGCATTTCCCACAAAGCGCCGCAGGACGTCTTCCTCGACAAAGGCGCCATTCTGGAAACGATACCGCCGCGTGTCGGCTTTGGAGACGGCGGCAAGTTCGAAGACGCCGTTCCGGTCCGCGTCCTCGAGGGCCATGCCTCGGAGGTCGCGCGCGATCTCGGCAGGAGGTGCCCAGCGTCCGTTCCGGCGATTCTCGTGGAAGGTCGTCCGGCCATCGGTGTCCCGGGTGACAAGATCCGGATCTCCGTCGGCGTCCAGGTCGCCCCAGACCGCATCAACCATGCTCGCTACGGGTATGCGCTGGCCGGTTTCAAACGAGCCATCGCCGCGGTTGCGGAGCACCAGGCCTTCCTTTCCCGGGAATCCAACCAGCAGATCGAGGTCACCCTCCATGTCGTGATCCACGGCAACGACGAACAGCGCGGGGCCAAGAGAAGGCACGGCACCCCGACGTTCGAGGAAGCCGGCATCGGACTGGAAGAAGACGCGTACCCCAAACGCTCCGGCCAGAATGAGATCGGTGCGATAATCCTGGTCCACGTCCTGCGCCTCGACGTGGGCGACCGCCCCAGGCACGGGGATCAACGTTCCGTCCGGGAGATGTATGCCACGCTCATCGCCGAGAATCACGGAGGGCAGGGCGTCCTCACCAAGATGCACAGCGGCACTCCACGTCCACCCGGAGCGGTCCACAGGAAGTGGATTCGGTTCGAGTGCCAGCGAGCGGTCAGCTGGGGCGGCAGAGGCGGGCACCGGTTCAAGGGTGGTCGGGGCGGGAATGGGCTCTGAGACCAGTTCCGGCGGTGCCTGGAGCGCGTCGAGGGCATCCCGATACCACGATGCCCGGATCAGCACGTTTCGAAGCCGGTCCAGCGCAGAGGGCAGCGCAGGGTCTGCCGCACTGAGGGCCGCCTCGAAGGCCTGGCTCAGCACGTCGGGGTTTGGATGGGGAGGAAGCGACGATCGAGTCTCCGCCAGCCACCCGCGTGCCTGCTCCGGCATCCCGGACGCTGCACGAGTTCGTGCCATCTCCCAGCCCAGAGCTACGTTGTCCGGAGCCAGGTCGCGGGCTTCGTTGAGGGCCACCATGGATGCTTCGGAATCCGCGAGCATCCGGGCAAGAAGCACCCGGCTCCTGAGGTGTCCGGGAGACTCACGCAGGAGGGCTTCCGCCCGCGCTGAATCCGCATCGGCCAGGAAGACGAGCGCGGCCAGGTAGGGGATGGCCGGATTGGATATCGGGCCGTCCAGCGAGCGCTCGGCTGCAGCCACCGCTTCGGCGATTTCACCCCGCCTCAGGGCCAGAAGGGCCAGGTTTGACCACGCTGCCTGCTCCGACGGTACGATTTCGGTGACCCGTTCCAGCCGCGCCCGGGCCCGCAGGTCATCGCCGATCTGCATCGCGCCGACTCCACTGTAGAAGGCGCCCGAAGCCTCCAGGTAGGCCTCGCTGCCGGGCTGGGGGACCGATGGTCCGCCGCAGGCGCCCACGGCGAGCAGCAGGAGAGTCAGGACAGGAAGGCGGGCACGCAACGGCAAATCGGTGGGACGTGGATGTGCAGGGGGGTGAAAACGCGTCAGCGGGGCTTCAGATGCACCCCCGCGGGGCGGTATTCCTTGGGGAGTTCGTCCCCGACGCGCTCGAACGCAAGATACCCGTACACAGTGATTCCGTACGGGTCGATGGCGGTTCCGGACCAGTCAATCCGGGTAGGCCCGTCGTTCAGCTTGATCCATGAGACCTGTGGCCCCGGCCTTCGCATGGTCCCCAATTCCTCCAGGTAGGCGATTTCCTCCATTTCGGGCTCAAAGATGATCTCAACAAAGCCTGAGAAGGACAGGGTCACTCCGGCCGAGTCACGTTCGCTGATCAGGCGATCCGGCCCCGTACTGAACCGGTAGGCGGATTGGGTCGGCCGGTCGAGGGACGGCCGTCGATAGAGGTGAAAGCCCTGCGATTCCAGCGAGTCAGAGAGCAGGGACAGCAGGAAATGCCGGTAGCTACCCAGGAAGGCCGCACTGCGATTTGCTCGCCAGTCGGCCGCCTGCTCCGGTGTTGCAGGCTCCAGTTCCTGGAATTCCGGGTCCCCATCGTACCTCAGGACGGAAGGGGTATAGTCGTATTCCTTGAGGTGGTACGTGGTGCGGTACCCCAGGTGGTCGTGCTCAAGTACCAGGGGTGCCGACGCCCGCGCTCGCAGACGTCCCCACCACGCGCGGTCAAAGTCCAGGATCTCGGGATTGACGATTCGGGCTGCGCGAGCCGCCGCCGAGGCGCCCAGGAACTGGCGCGTGAACCGCTCCAGATTCTTCTGCCAGCGCCCGTCCTGGCGGGCGACGACTTCGATGGTACCGGCTTCGAGCACCGTCGGCGTCAGCCGCAGTTCCAGGTGGAGCAGGCTCCCGACAAACGTGGTATCCACGCCCGATGTCTCGTAGCCGAGCATGGTGCCGACGAACCGGTGCCTGCCCGGAGGGACGGAAGCCAGATGGAAGGTCCCGGCTTCGTCCGCCGCCGTACCGATGAGCGTACCCGCAATGAACACGTGTGCGCCTGCAAGGGGACGCCCGGTTTCGGCGTCAGAGATGACGCCTGTGACCTGCCGGGCCTGGAGATCTCCGGCCACGGTCAGGACGATCAGGAACAGGAAGGACCTCAACGCCCGGGGCGGTACTCCTTGGGCACTTGATCGGCCACGCGCTCGAATGCCAGGTATCCATAGAAGGTCACGCCGTACGGATCGACCACATCGCCCTTGTAGTCGAAGACGGTTGGTCCGTTTTCCAGGTTGATCCACGATGTCTGGAACTTGGGTTTGGCTCGTCGGCCGCGCCGCTGCCAATTCAGGTAGGCCTCAGATTCTGTTTCGCCCATGTAGACTATCTCGACGAACCCCGTAAAGTCCAGAATGTGCTCGTCACGGGTTTCGCCGGGCGTGAACAGCGAACTGGGATTCTCGATCGGGAATCGTTGCTGGCTCTGGAGTTGCTGGGTTCTGCCACCCGGTGTGGTTCCGGTGACCGAGATGCTGGGCCGCGAGTAGAGCTTGAATCCCTGGCGCTCCGAACGCTCGGCGAGCAGGGCCAGCAGCAGGTGCCGAAACGATCCCATGAAAGCTTCCTGGCGTTTTCTGCCCCATCGTTCGATGTCTGCCTCATTCTGGGGTTCGAGTTCCGAGAAGAGGGGCTCTCCGTCATACTGGGTTCGCCCGGCCGTGGCCTGGAAGTCGTTGAGGAAGTACTGGATCCGGTAGCCCAGCGCCCGATTCTCGATAATCAAAGGCTCCGAAGCTCGGGCTGAGAACCGGCCGAGCTTGTCGGTGAAGTCCAGGACCTCCGGATTGACGATGTCCACCTCAAGAGAGTTGGGGGATTCCCCGATGAACAGCCTGATGAATCGCTCGAGTTGTCGGGCCCAGTCAGGGTCTCCCTCGGCGGTGACGGTTACCTCGCCCACTTCGAGGATCTTGGGTTGGAGGGCAAAATCGAACTGGTAGGCCCTCGCCCTGAACAGTGTATCCACGGCGACAGGCTCGTACCCCAACATCGAGATGTACAGTCGGTGCGCACCCGGAACGATGGCCTCCAACGCATAGCGGCCATTCTCGTCAGAGATGGTGCCCCGCTGGGATGAGGCAATGAACACGTGGGCACCCGGCAGCGGCGTGCCCGATTCGGCGTCCGTGATCTGTCCCGTTATCCGCGTGGACTGGCCGTTGGCGGGACCGGCCTGCACGATGGCAAGGAGGACGAAGGCCTGGGTCAGGCGTCGGAAGAAAGGCATGCGTGTCAGTGGTCGATACGTACTCCGCTGGGTCAAGCAACTTCGGGGCCAGCGGACAGATTGTCATCGCCAGGGTGCTCAACGCAGGTCTTCATACGCCCATCCGTCCTCTGTGGTGGGCAGGGCGTCCTGCGGGGGCGTCAGCTGGCGTCGCGAATGGCGTCGACGGTCGCGGGGTCTTCCAGGCTCGATACGTCGCCCGGGTCAAGCCCCAGGTGGGCGGCTCGTACCACACGGCGCATGACTTTGGCGTTGCGGGTCTTGGGCAGCTTTTCGGCAAAGAGTATGGCCTTGGGTTTCAGCGGCTTGCCGAGGGCGGCCGTGACGCGTTCCAGCAGCTCGCCGCGGAGCGCCTCCGATGGCTCCACGCCCGGTGCCGGCACGCAGAACGCCACGACTACCTCTCCCTTGATCTCGTGGGGGACGCCAACGGCTGCACTTTCCCGAATAGAGGGATGCCCATTGATGATGGCTTCCACTTCGGCAGGGCCGAGACGTTTTCCGGCCACCTTGATGGTGTCGTCGCTCCGCCCCAGGATGTACCAGAGCCCGTCGTCATCGATGGCAGCGAAATCGCCGTGGACCCAGATTCCGGGGTGACGGCTCCAATAGGAGTCCAGGTAGCGCTGGCGGTCCTTCCAGAATCCGCGGGTCATGCCGATCCAGGGACCTCGGATCACCAGCTCGCCCACGGCTCCGCGGACAGGTTTCCATCCTCATCCACCACGTCGGCGTCCATACCCGGAACCGGTCCGGAGAATGCGCAGGGCTTGAGAGGACGAAAGAAGTTGCCACAGACTATCCCGCCCGAAATCTCGGTCCCGCCGGAGTAGTTGAGAATGGGCCGCGTGCCGCCCAGCGCGTGCTGGTGCAGCCACTTCCAGGACTTGGGATCCCACGGACTGCCGGTGGAGCCGATGGCCCGCAGCGACGACAGGTCATGCCGCTCCAGATGCTCCGAGCCCTGGGGCGCCAGAGCCCGGATGAGGACCGGCGAGAGGCCCAGGTGGGTCACCCCGTGGCGCTCGATGATGTCCCAGACACGATCCGCTTCGGGGTGGTCGGGGGCCCCATCGTAAAACACCATGGATGCGCCGATAGCCAGGGCGCCGAATACCAGCCAGGGACCCATCATCCAGCCCATGTCCGTCATCCAGTACATGACTTCGCCCGGACGTAGATCCATCGCGTGATACATGTCCTGGGCCGCCTTGACGGGAAAGCCGCAGTGCGTGTGGATGGCTCCCTTGGGTCGACCGGTGGTACCGCTCGTGTAAATCACCATCAGGACGTCCTCGGCGTCCATCTCGGCGGTGGGCGCCTCCGTGTCGTGATCGGCAATGAAGTCGTCCCAGGCCAGGTCCCGGGCGGGATCCATCGAAACCTCCAGCCCGGCGTGGTCCACCACAATGACCCGTGCGACTTCCGGGCACTGTGCCAGGGCCTCGTCGGCCACGGCTTTGAGCGCCACAGGCTTGGTGCGTCGCCGGAATCCGTCCGCCGTGAAGAGGGCGCGGGCATCGGCGTCCTGAAGTCGCGTGGCCACGGCGGAAGGGCCGTATCCGGAGAAGAGTGGCAGGATGATTCCGCCGACCTTGATCACGGCCAGGAACGTAATCGCCAATTCGGGGCACATGGGCATCAGGAGACCCACGGCGTCTCCACGGCCGATTCCCTGGGCCGTCAGTGCGTTCGCAGCCCGACAGACCTCGCGGTTCAACTCCGCATAGGTGAACAGGCGCGTTTCTCCGGACTCCTCCTCGTAGCGCAGTGCCACTCGGTTTCCGTGGCCTTCCTCGATCCACCGGTCCAGCAGGCTGTCGATGATGTTCATCCGCCCGCCGACGCACCACCCTGGGAATTCGGGTCCCTTGGCCTCGTCAATCACCTGGGTGTACGGGGTGCGAAACCGGATCCCTAGGTCGCGCAGGACGGCATCCCAGAACCATTCCCGGTCAGTCACGCTGCGTTCCTGCAGTGAGTCAAGGGATTCGATCCCTTCCCGGTTCATAAATCGCTGAAGGTTTGTGTCCTTCAGGGACTCGGGATCCGGGGTCCAGGCCACGTCCTCGGAAAACGGGAAGGTCTCGGTCATGGGGAAGTTGGGTTCGAAGTTGCTCGGCAACGGCCATCGTGGACGCCATACGCGCCCTGGCCGGGGCTGGAGGCACGCCGGCACGACCGAAATCCGGTCGCCAACTCATGAAAAAAGGGGTGAGCCGCACCGACCGCGCTTCCAACCGCCAAACCTGCTACCGGGTCCGGCGTTGAGGGGCCGACACTGTTATCAGCATCTCCCTGCCATGTATCGATTGCTTCTCGCCTCGTTCCTTCTCGTAGTCGGCTGTGGTCCCGCGGGTGAGGCTCCGGTGGGACTTGTTCAGGACCTGAATCCCGGAACGGATGCCGCAAACCCGGAGGACCTCATCTCTTGGGATGGATATGTCTACATGCAGGCTACCGACCCGGACTACGGAAGCGAAATTTGGCGGTACGACGGCCGTGCTCTTGAGCGGGTATCCGACATCGAGCCCTCTTCCGGCAACTCCGCGCCGGCCCGCTTTTTCGAGTTTGACGGGAAGCTGTATCTCACGGCCCTGCTCGATGCGTTTGGACGCGAGGTCTGGATGTTCGACGGGACCGCCCTTGAGCAGATCGGAGACATCAACCCCGGTCCTGACAGCGCCATGCCCACGGACTTCACGGAGGCTCTGGGGACCATCTATTTTCGTGCGAATGACGGGCGGCGCGGCTTCGAGCTCTGGAAGCTGGAGGACGGAGCGCCCCAACTGGCGTTTGACGTGGAACCCGGCCCCGGGAGCTCCAACCCTGGGTACCTGACCGCCTTCGGCGATGAGCTCTGTTTTGCGGCCCAGGTTGCGGCAGTCGGTACCGAACTCCACTGTGCCACGGAGGACCGCGTCCGTACCGTGGCTGACATCAACCCGGGCCCCAGTGGATCCCGTCCGTCCGAAATGACGGTGGTCGGGGACCGCATGTACTTCGCCGCCTATCGGGTCGAGTCCGGGAACGAGCTCTACATGTACGACGGCGAGTCGGTTGAACTGGTGCGCGACATTGAGCCCGGTGAGGCCAGTTCCAATCCCCGTGGCCTGTATGAGTGGGATGGTTACCTGTATTTCTCCGCAGCGACGGCTGAGGCCGGCACCGAGGTGTGGCGGGTTGACCCGGATGGGAACGCCGCAATGATGCTCGACCTGAATGCAGGACCGGCATCCAGCTCACCACACGCGTTCATCGAATTCGAGGGCGCCCTCTACTTCGTGGCCGAAGATGCCGCCAACGGCATGGAACTCCGTCGAACCGACGGCACCGACGTCTTCCTTGTCGCAGACGTCAGCCCCGGGCCTCTGGGAAGTGATCCGACAGGATTCTCGGTGGTGGGAGACCGCATGTTCTTCTCAGCGAGGGACCCACAGGTCGGCGCCGAGCTGCGCATGACGGACGGCGTCAGTGTGGAACTCATGGCCGACCTCCGGCCCGGACCCGTGGGCGCCAATCCGTCCAAAATGACGTTGGCACCTGGTGACCAGGTCTGTTTCTCGGCCACGGCTGACGAGACGGGCCGCGAGTTCTACTGCCTGCCCAGAACCGGGATTCCGCAGACCGAGGCAGGATCGAACTAGATGCCGTTTGCCGGCAGACCGTGACGTTCGGGCTGCCAACTCAACATGTAGTCGGCATCCTCATTCTGAAGCGCGTGCTCGGTGAGCTGCAGGGGCCGGAAGGTGTCCACCATCACGGCGAGTTCCTCCGTGCCCTTCTTCCCGATGGAGGCTTCAGCCGTCCCCGGATGCGGGCCGTGTGCGATGCCGCCGGGATGCAGGGTGAATGACCCGCGATCAATGCCGCGTCGGCTCATGAAGTCCCCTTCAGCGTAGTAGAGGACTTCGTCCGAATCGATGTTCGAGTGGTTGTACGGCGCCGGGATGGCGTCCGGGTGGTAGTCGTACATCCTCGGCACGAAGGAGCAGATCACGAAGTTGCGGGCGGCAAACATCTGGTGGACGGGCGGTGGCTGGTGCACCCGCCCGGTGATGGGCTCGAAATCGTGAATCGAGATGGCGTACGGATACATGTACCCGTCCCATCCAACGAAATCAAATGGGTGATAGCGGTACACCAACG
>JABDJZ010000143.1 GCA_013003255.1 Rhodothermales bacterium | reverse complement strand
CTTTGGACGTCTGGACGGCATCGTGAATTGCGCGGGTTCGATCCTGCTGAAGCCCGCCCACCTGACGTCCGAGGATGAGTTTCGCGATACCATCGACACCAATCTCATCACGGCGTTCTTCGTCGTGAAGGCGGCTGCCCGGGCCATGATGAAGGAGGGCGGATCCATCGTCCTCTGCTCTTCCGCTGTAGCCAAGACCGGATTGGCGAATCACGAAGCCATTGCGGCGGCCAAGGCCGGCGTTGCGGGCTTGGCTAGATCTGCGGCAGCCACCTATGGCTCGCGAAAGATCCGGGTCAATTCCGTGGCCCCCGGATTGGTCGATACGCCCATGTCGGCGCGGATCACGGCCAACGAGGCATCGAGGAAGCAGTCAGCCGCCATGCACGCCTTGGGCGAGATTGGAGAGCCCGCAGACCTGGCCGAGCCCATCGTCTGGCTGCTTGATCGGGAGCGGAGCAGCTGGGTTACCGGACAGGATATCGGCATCGATGGCGGCCTGGGCTCCGTTCGGCCCCGCTAGTCCATTTCGGAGAGGGCCCAGACGGCCATCCGGCGTACTTCCACGTCCCGGTCATCCATCAGCGCAATAAGGGCCTCGGAGGCAGCTTCATCGCCAATCGAGCCCAATGCCCAAGCGGTCTGCTCCCGGACCGCCGGATCCGAATCCCCTAACAGAGGGATCAGTGATGAGACGGCCGCGGGGTCCTCGATTGCTCCGAGTGCCCATGCGGCCATCTCACGGACAACCGGGCTGGCGTCGGCGAGGGCGGGAAGGAGTTTGGAGACGCCTCGGCGCGACTCTATGGCGCCGAGGGCCCAGGCTGCCTGCTCCCGGACAATGATGTCGCGGTCACCGATCAGCGTGCCGAGCGCATCGATTGCGTCCGGTTCTTCGATTGATCCGAGTGCCCCGGCCATCGCAGCCCGAACCTCCGCGTTGGATTCCTGGGTCACCCGGTTGGTGAGGACGGGCACCGACGTGGGGTCTTCAATCTCACGCAGGGCGCGAACCACGCCCAGTCGCTGCGGCACATCGCCCGAAGCCACCAGCCGGTGCAACGGATCAAGCGCGGCACGGCCTATGTGTCCGAGTGCATGGGCTGCCTCTTGCGACGGGCTGGTGCCCGGGCGGTCCCAGCCTCTTTGAAACCGCCACCGCTGCCCCAGGATATTTTTGCAGACGTCGTGCGGGAGCACGGTGCCATCGTTCAATATGGATATCAGTGCGGGGACGGCGGCACTACCCTCCGCGCGGAAACGCGATATAGTGCAGGCGGCCCGGGCACGGGTCTCCGCATCCGGCGAACCGAGTTGGGCGATGGCCTGGTCAAGGTCCTGGGCGGAAGCAGGGCCAACCAGAAGTCCACAGAGGGTGATGAGAACGAGGGCGAGGCGCATGACGGAGCAGCGAAATATTGAGTGCTAAAATATTAGCACGCCACCTTCTTGTCAAGTTTTGAGCCCGTCGAGGAGGCCGGTCCGCGGTACCCCGTCTGACCGTGCGCCCCGTCTGCTGGCGCACCAGTTCGCCCGCCCGTTCTACCGCCGCACCAACTCCTCCAACGCTTCCGGACTCCTGGGAAGGCCCGCCGACAGCACCTCTACACCATCCTCGGTGACCAGCACCACGTCCTCCGTGAATACGGAGATGCCTTCATCGTGATTGTAGTACCAGGGCTCGACGGTGATCACCATTCCCGGCGCGAGCGGAATGTCGTACAGCGCCGGGTCGCCGGTCGAGAGTCCCAGGTAATGGCCGAAGAAGAGGCCCGCCTGCATGTACGCTTCGTGTTCATCGGGCGTCGCTGCGCGCGCCACGTCCATCAAGTCCAGCAGCGTCACGCCGGGCCGCATCGCCCCGATGATTGCATCCGCAACGGCCACCTCCATCGCCAGGATCTCCCGCTGGCGAGGGGAGAAGGTCCCGGACACCGGAAATGTCCTTCCGACGTCGCTCACGTAGCCGTTCAGTTCAGTACCCACGTCGAAAATGACCAGTTCACCGTCTTCCAT
>JABDJZ010000128.1 GCA_013003255.1 Rhodothermales bacterium | reverse complement strand
CCGTGGAGGCGGGCATCGACAACCTGGAGCACGGCTTCTTTACGAACACCGACTACGACCAGGACCGCGCGCCCGACAGCTGTCCATCCGACTTCCGCAACTCCCTCCTCGATATCGATCTTGATTCGGACGAGGTCCGCTCAACCTTCCAGAGCATGATCGACGCCGGGGTGCCGATGACTTCGACCCTGGCCGTCTACGAGATGTATGTCCCGAATCGACCGCCTCTGGACCAGAGAACGCTGGATGCCATGTCGGAGGAGGTTCGTGGTGACTTTCTCCTGACGCGGGCTTCCATCGCCGAGCAGAACTCGGACCTGTGGACCCGCATCTTCCCGAAGGCGCAGGCCTTCGAGCGCGCTTTCGTAGCAGCCGGCGGGATGCTGGCGTCCGGAGTGGACCCCACCGGGTACGGCGGAGCACTTCCGGGGTATGGCGATCAGCGTAACTATGAGCTGCTGCGGGAGGCCGGGTTTTCGGCTCAGGAAACCGTCAGGATCATGTCGCTCAACGGGGCCAAGGTCCTCGGAATCGAAGACGAAACCGGAAGCATTGAGGTAGGGAAGACAGCGGACCTCGTGGTGATCGCGGGCGTGCCGGATCTGCGACCTGAAGACATCAAGGGCGTCAAGCTGGTGTTCCGGGACGGGATCGCGTACGACTCCGCAGCGCTGATTGAATCCGTTCGGGGGCAAGTGGGTATTCGGTGATCGGCAACGAAGTTGCTTCCCGAGACTCTACCTGTAAACCCGAACCCACGTGAAAGCAGCCCACACGCTGACCGCGCTCCTTGTTGCACTCTCGATGACCGGCTGTGGTGCCGACAGCGAGATTCTGACGGAGGGAGACTATTTGTTCTTCGAGCGGATCGGCATCGGTCAGGCCGGTGCTTTGACCGATACGGCTGAGTGGGTACTTCGAGACTCGACGTCCTGGGCCGAGGCGCAGGAGCAGCTGCAGCCGCTTGCCGCGTTCGAGCCCGTCGACTTCTCTCAGGAAGTGGTCATCGTAGTGGCTATCCCAACGGAATCAGGCGGGTACCACATCGAACTGGAGTCGGTCGAGGAGATGGAGGACCATGTCCTGGTCAGCTACCTGTTCCACGAGCCCGCCCTGGACTGCATCACGCTGAGTGCGCTCGCACTTCCGTTCCAGGCGGTGTCCGTGAAAAGGTTCGAGGGCAAGCCCGTCCGATTCGAGCGACGGACGCAGAAATACGAGTGTACCTGGAAGCAGTAGCGTCCTGATACGTCAGTCCGCGACCTCCTCGGCCGCGTCAACCAGGACTTCCTCCACGTCGGCGCCGGCCAATTCGGGGTCATCGACCCGCTCGTCAACCTCAATCAGGCCATCCCGAAGCCGGATGATGCGGCGCGCGTGGCGTGCGATTTCCTCTTCGTGCGTAACCACCAGGAGGGTATTGCCCTTCCGGTACAGCGCCTCGAAGAGCAGCATGATCTCGTTGCCGGTCTTGGTGTCCAGGTTACCCGTCGGCTCATCAGCCAAGAGAATGGACGGCTCATTGACAATGGCGCGAGCCACAGCCACACGCTGACGCTGCCCTCCGGAGAGTTCGTTCGGGCGGTGCGTCATGCGGTCTCCAAGCCCCACGTTGCGGAGGGCCTGGGCTGCCATTTCCCGGCGAACCCCCTTCCGCTTGCCTGAATAGATCAGCGGGAGTTCAACGTTCTGGAGGCAGTTGACACGGGGCAGGAGGTTGAACGTCTGGAAGACGAACCCGATTTCCTGGTTACGGACATTGGCGAGCTCGTTGTCATCCATCTCGCTGACCTCCTGGGAGTTCAGCACATAGGTCCCGTGGGTGGGGGTGTCCAGGCATCCGATGATGTTCATCATCGTGGACTTTCCGGACCCGGATGGCCCCATGATGGCCACGTACTCGTTCCTGTTGATTACCAGATCGACCCCGTCCAGGGCATGGACACGCTCGGTACCCATCTGGTAGATCTTCTTGACCCCGTTCAGTTCAATGATGGGGCCTGCGTTCGATTCGGTGCTCATGATGATCTACCGTAGGGGTTAGTCGGTAGTTCGGGCGAAGCGATTGTCGTTGGCTTCGGTCACCGGATCATCAGGGCTGAGAGTTCGGGAGACTGCGCGGAACGGCCCGATGATCACCTGCTCACCCCCGGAGAGTCCGGAAGTGATCTGAATGTGGGTATCGTCGGTGATGCCGGTCTCGACTTCGATCATCTGTGCCACTCCATCGGCCATCACGAATACCACCCGTCGGAGGTCTTCCTCGTCTGGAATTTCGGAGTCCTCTGCGGACGTGGAGTCAGAGCGGGCACTGCGCCGATTCCGGCGCATTTCCTCGCGCTTGAGCGCGTTGAAGTCGCGAACCGTCACGGCCTGGATGGGCACCGCGACCACGTCACTGACCGTCTCCGTGTACACGTCCACCGTTCCGCTCATTCCCGGCCGGAAGTTCGGAATGGGGAGGCTCGTTCCGGGGATCTCCTCGGATGCCTGCAGCATCTGACCCGAGGCCGCCGCTGCATCCACGTTGTGGGGATCCAGAATGCGGATCTTGATCGGGAAGTTGGTGACCTGCTCCTGGGTGCCGGCTCCTGCCACGCGGGCGGAGTTGGCAATCTCGGTGACCTGTCCCGCGAAACTGCGGTCCGGGTAAGCGTCGATCTCAATGGCGGCCGTGTCGGCGAGGCTGATGTTGACCACATCGTTCTCGTTGATGTCCACCTCAATCTCCATGGCGTCCAGCTTGGCCACGCGCATCATCTCGGTACCGGTCATCTGCGTGGTACCCACGACGCGCTCTCCCAACTCCACGTTCAGGCGCGAGATCGTGCCGTCAATCGGCGCGAAAATGGAAGTCTTAGCCAGCTGCTCACGGGCTTCGCGCAGCCGAGCGCTCGCAGCCGCGGCAGCGTACTGCGAGGCCTCCAGTCCGGCCTTGGCCGTTTCAAAACGGTTCTCAGCCGTCTGGAGATCAGCTTCCGAAATGGCTCCGGATTCGTAGAGGGTCTTCTGGCGGGTGAACTCCAGTTCGGCCGTCAGGAGGTCAGCGCGACGCTGGGCCGTAGAGGCCCGGGACTGAAGCAGGCTGGCTTGCGCCTGTTCTACCTGTGCGTCATAGAAGTCCGGCTTGATGCGGGCCAACAGCGTGCCCTGGGCCACGTGGTCGCCTTCCTTTACGGGCAGCGCGACGATCTCTCCCGAGACGTCCGGAGAAATGATGACCTCGATCTCGGGCTGAACGCGTCCGGACGCGGTGACCACCTGGGTCAGCGTGCGAACGGTGGCCTCTTCTAGTTCGACTTCGGTGGCCTCTTCGCCGCCGCCCAGTATCGCACGGGCGGCGAAAGCCGCGACCATGATCAGGACGACGAGGACACCAATGATTATGAGGAGACGCTTGGTAGCGTTCTTCTTCTTCTTAGCCATGGGGAGGGAGGGTTGGCAGAGGGCTGAGTGGTCCGTTTAGAACAGGGACTCAGCTGGATTCAGGATGCCGAGGTAGTACTCGATCAACCGATGCTGGAGATGAAACTGGTAAATGGCCTGGACGCGCTGGCTCTCCGAGTTCACGTAATTGGCCCGCGCCTGTGTCAGCTCGACCAGAGTGGATGACGCTACGTCATACCGGGCCTGCTCCACTTCAAGGGCCTGCTGGGAGGCGCGCAACTGCTTCTCGGTGACCTCAAGCCGCTTGACGGCAGTCTGGTAGTCCAGGTAGGACTGCCGAACGTCCAGTGCGATGGACTGCTCCAGGCTCTCGAGGTCCAGGCTGGCGTTGTTCAACTGAACCTGGGCGCGCTCCACGGAGGAACGGGTCTGGAAACGGTTGAAAACGGGCACGCTCAGGCTGATACCGATGCTCTCCGAACGGTTGTCAGTCATCTGGGAGCCGAAGGACGACTTCTGCCCCGTGAGGGGGTCGCGCCCAAAAGACGAATAACTGGTCCCGAAACCGGCACTTTCCGAGACCCGGGGAAGGCTGGAAGACTTGGCAATGGTCATGCCTTCCTCTGCAGCGGAAATGACGTACTTCTGGGCCTGAAGGTCAGCACGCGCTTCGTACGCGGCTACAAGAAGGTCATTCGGGTCATAGGTCCGGGCCGCGAGCGAAATGGCTTCGGCCGAAGGAGCCGTGAATGAGTAGTTCTGGAGCGGGTCCAACTGGAGCGTCGAGATGAGTCGCGCTTCGCTCAGCTGCAACGCGCGCTGAGCCGTTAGAAGCGTGGCTTCAGCGTTGGCCACGGTGGCCTCCTGCGAGTATTGGTCCGAAATGGGACGCTGACCGACCCGCACGAATTCCGTGATACGCTCAAGCTGGCGCTGCTGTGCCTCTAGGTCTTCTTCGCGGATGCGAATCTGCTCTTGATCGAGGATTACCTGGAGGTAGTTCGTGATGACGGTGAATACTACCGTCTGTTCGCTGCGCTCCAGCGCGGCCTCCTGAGCGGCGAGGCTGGCGCGGGCCTGATCAATGGAAGCTCCGATCTGGAATCCATTGAACAGCGTGACGCCAGAACTGGCATTCAGGGAGAAACGGTCACTCGATTGGTTCTCAAGGCGTCCCGTGGTCAGATCAAACTGGAGACCCCAGTTCCGACCGGCGTTGGAACTCAGGTTCAGGTTCGGCAGCCGGGCCGCCTTGGCCTGCGCCAGCGAGGTGGTCTGACTCTCGACACTGTTCTTCGCCCGCCGCAGCGTCACGTTCTGATCGAGGGCGATGGAAACCGCGTCGTCGAAGGAGATAACCTGCTGGGCAGAGGACGCCGGAGCGATTGCGAGCATGCCTGCGAGAGCGGCAAAAAGGAAGCGAGTGCGCATGGCCATGGAAGGTCCGTAAGTCGAAAAGGCGTAGCGTCCGGAAGACGCATGAGGGCCCGTAGACGCAGGCTGGTGGGCG